>JASLVU010000228.1 GCA_030741225.1 Candidatus Poseidoniaceae archaeon
TTCCTCAATAACAGATAAATGCGAGGAAAGTAAACATGAATGGAATGTTTGTAATAACTCAGAATTAGAAACAACAGACACATTGGGCTATGATTTATTCAATAACAATGGTTTTAATTTCCCAACAAAGATACCCGATGGAAGTTACCAAAGTGATTCAAGCGATGAGAACTAGGATGCTTTTGTATGAAAGCGTTCTCGTATTGTATTAACCAAGCATATTCACTGCAAAATACAGAGCACATATTACGATGGTAACAACGGAGAACATTGTATCAAAGGTATTTGCATCAGCAGGCTCTCCATTGACAGTCATGTCGTCTTCAATGCCCTCAGAACGTAGACGGAAGTATACCAAAAGGAATACCAGCATGGTCATTGGACCTGCTAAAGCATCCATTTGGTTTTGTTCGGTAAACTCGCGAATTGGACCGAAAACGAAAGCGAAGTAGTTGGCAACAGTTACGGCGAGGAAGGCGAAGAGTGGTGGGTGAGCTACCGGCCACATGCCCTTAGCACCCTTCATGAGAAGTACGGATGCCCACAGCACATAGGTCAACAGGAGTGCGCCTGAAAAGGCAACAGTGACTTTCGAAGGGGCTCCAAGTCCGTCTTCAAGTGCTCCAGCAGTAACTGCATCCACAACAGATTCTGGATTGATGATTTGACGAACAACATAAAACAAGCCAGTTGCAATAACAAACAACAGTCCGATGATTGCTACCGGGTCTTTAACTCCAAGGCCGATCTTGAAATCACTTAATCCGTCGTTGACTTCATCTTCTGCCATCAACATGTAGTACGCTGCTCCATACACGAGGGTAATTATTGGAGTTACGAATTTCGGGACCTCACTTGAACCGTTGTCTTCCCACATGGTCCACAGGACGATGGTTCCAACGACAAAACCAATCAAAACAGGGAGCATAACTGTCCATTTCCCCTTCGCACCTTCGTTGAGAATGAGCAGGGTTGACATCAGCACTCCAAACATCAGTATACCATTGAAAGCAAACTCTGGAGCACCTTTGCCCCAAGCTCCATCACTGGATGTCGTGTTGTTGCTCAGTAAAGTAAAGCACCCGTCGCCTCCAGTGACGTAACAATCGGCAGCGAACATAAAGTTCAGTGAGTATACCAGTGTTACAAGGGCAGTCAGTATCAACAATGCTTCTGCAGGAGCAGATTTTATTCGACTAAATATCATAGACATTGTGCTTGTATTCATAGATGTACTCTTTAATGATTTAGAATTTATACAGTATAGAACAACGATTTCTCAACCTTGCAGCACATTCCAATTACGAGATAAGCAGCAAAGTATGAAATGGAAAGAAACTGGTTTTCCATTCATCAGGAAACGATGTACACAAACATCTACATCAGTCACAACCTTGTAACTTAAACCTTATACCTCTTCTGATAAACGACAGAGTATGAGATTCACCGTAGTTCTTCTGATGATTTTCGCTGCCATGCACCCTTTGATGGTTCACTCAACACTCGACGAGCCCTCTCACGCACCGCTCTTTACCACCGCAGGCAGTGTCGATGTCATCGAGGAGATTGAACCGAACGATGTGAACACATCCGGTCAAGTGGTCTACCCTGGCGATGTACTTCGTGGCGCTGTAGACATGTGGGATGACAAGCACGATTGGTATTCGATTTGGCTTGAGCCAGGTCAAACTCTTCTGCTCACGCTGTCTCATGCTTCTGGCGACGGAGTTTCTATGTCGGTGTGGGATGAAGAGAACACACATCACGGCTCCAGCAATCCTGGAAAAACACGCGACACGATTTTCCTCAACGAGGAAAAGACCGATGTTGGAGGAGTTTACAGCGTCTCTGTGAACGCAACAATGACCGAAGCAGGAGGTGGCGCTTATGTTCTTGAAATCGATGCTGGTTATGATGTACAGTGGTACGCACCATCAGCAGGCTGGTACGTTGCATCTGACACTTACGATGCAAAAGGTAACATCATGTACACCTCCAATCTCTCGTCCTATCAATTTGCTAATGCAGCATCTACCGATGACCAAAGCGCTCCTGTATGGAGTACCGGTGATTATTGGAATTTCTCAATTACAATGCCTGAAATGTCCGGTGTGACTTTTGTTGAATACCAACAGTTGACCGTAACTGGCCAAGATACGGTTTCTGGAAAAGAGTGCTACAGAGTCGATATTGCTGGAAAAGCGACGCTCACAATGAATATTTTTGGGATGGAGACGAAGACCACTGATGAACAAACCGGAGAGGCATGTTACGCCAAAGATTCGTTGTCGCTTGTTCATGAAAACCTCACGATGACCTCAACAATGGAGACCAGCGGAGGCTTTGGTGCTATGATGGATACCTCTGGTCGCAGTTGTACT
>JASLVU010000229.1 GCA_030741225.1 Candidatus Poseidoniaceae archaeon
CTTGAGTATTGAACCGGACCTTCCGGTCGGATTGACTTTTGATACACAAACTGCAGTAATCAGTGGAACTTCGTTGATTCCACTTCCTTCTACGACTTTTTCGATAGAAATCACGAATTCTACTGGAACGGATTGGCTGAATTTTACACTCACCGTTGATGAGATTGTGCCTCATGTGATGTATTCACGAACCAACTCCACCTTTTACACCGGTTTTGGATTTGAACCGCTCAGCCCAGAAGGTGATGCAGGTTATCCAGAAAACTGGGCATGGAACGGTTCATCTGTTTCCGGCGTTGAACTTTCAATGTTCAATTCCACACAAACGTTCTCAAGTTCCGGTTCAAACATCTGTACGATTACTTCGGATTATCGAGCGGTATGTTGGGGTACAAACGACATGGGGCAACTTGGTCAAGGCAACACGAACACCATCAATACAATGGTGAATGTTACTCTTTCATCGCTTGAAGAGCCGGTTGATATTGCTGTTGGGAAACATCATACATGCGTTGTAACTTCAGGTGGGGCGATTGAATGCTGGGGTCAGAACGACTTTGGTCAACTCGGACGTGGATTCAAGTGTCCGTACGGCTCATATGCCAACGGATGCAATGGAAATTTTGCGGTGACTTTGCCGGGACTTGCGACGTATTCAGGCGAATTTGGATTTATCCAAGTGAGCGTTGGCGATACCCATACTTGCGGTCTTTTGGTCAACGGAACCTCAATGTGTTGGGGTTCCAATGTTGACGGTCAGCTCGGTATTGGCAATACAGTGGACTCGTTTGTTCCAGCTTACACCGCAATGCCTGAGTCGGCATCTTTCACACAGATTGACCTTGGAAAAGCACATTCATGCGCTACAAATTATTCTGGAGAATTGTTCTGTTGGGGCCGCAATTCCTTTGGCCAACTTGGTGATGGAACGATAAACAACAGATTGAGTCCAACCATGGCGAACTTACCGACAGGTTTCTCGGTCATGTCCGTCTCTGCTGGTGGTGACCATTCATGTGTCGTTTTCAACGGCTCTCAGCCAGCATGTTGGGGTCGAAATGCACAGGGTCAACTTGGTGATGGTACGTTGCTTGGTAAACTGGAACCGCGCTTGATTTCTAATACTGCGTGGACCGGTGTCTCATCAATCACCGCTGGTGAAGAGCAGACTTGTGCAGTCACCCTCGCTGGAGAAGTTTGGTGTTGGGGCCAATCTCGTGTAGGAATGTTTTCTCAAACCACTTCGATAGTAACCTTACCCGTTCAAGTCGAGACTCAAAACACGATTGGAGCGTCTTCAGTCGCAGTTGGTGAGCAACACATCTGCATCAGTACAACTCGCTGGTCGATGATGTGTACTGGAGACAACCAAGCCGGTCAAATTCCGTGGATGAGTTCATCGGTTGTGTCAGAATTTGCTGAATACACCGGCATGTTGGTCCATGTCAACAATGCCTTTGCAGGTACGATCTACGGAACACCTGGAAGCAGTTCAGGAAGCATCACACTTGAGATGAGCATCACCAATTCAGCGGGAACTCACTATGTTCAACACACAATTCAGGTTCAGGAGTCCTATTCCTATTCGACTTCGTTTATCGAAACGATTCGAGGTCAAGTCCTAACACCTGTAATTCCAACATTGAGCGGCATTGGAAACGGGCAATTCACCATTTCACCGTCTTTGCCGAACGGTCTACTTCTTGATGGAACAACCGGTGTTCTTTCAGGCACTCCATCGGTAAACAGCACTCAGAAGACTTACGAAATTACCTTTGTCAACCGGTATGGAGCAGTTTCTTACTCGCTGCTTTTGGTCGCCTATGAGCCTGCAGCAGACATTGTTTATTCAGTAACTGAAATTGAAATCACGCGTTCAGGAGGATACATAGAATATTCACCTTCAATTTCCAACGGCGTTGTATCGGAGTGGTCGATTGTTCCATCACTGCCTGAAGGCTTGTTGTTCGCCAACGGCGTAATTTCTGGCCAAGCATTGAACAACCAGTCCACAACAATGTACCGAATCTACGGAAACAACTCAGGTGGAGTTACTTTTGTAGACCTCAACATCACAGTACTGGAGCCTGCGCCTGAATTTATTCCTCTGCAATCTGCCTATGTGGTCGAAAGAGGGCAACTGTTGTCCAATATCGTCGTTGGTAACATTGGTGGAAACATATCGGCGTGGACCATTACACCACAGTTACCCGACGGTCTTGTGTTCGCAGACGGTACGATTTCTGGAACACCGAGTGTCAACATGTCTTCAATCGTATTCACGATTCGGGCAGTAAACACCGGAGGTTTTGATGAAATCAATTTCACGCTCCAAGTTTTCGAGCCTGCTCCATTGATTGATAGCACCTCTGCATCGATT
>JASLVU010000022.1 GCA_030741225.1 Candidatus Poseidoniaceae archaeon
AGACATCCATTCCCGAAAGAAACCCAAGAACACAATGCGTTGATAACCAACACATATTTCGACATTTCCGAATCAATCATCTTTAGCTTACCCAAACTGTCAAACGAGGTCATTTCGGAACTTGAGATCGAGATATTTGATATGTCTAAAAGCACCAAAGGACTTGACAATTTTCTTCTTTCAACTCTAAAGCGACAAGAGAACTTAGAAGGCTACAGCATCAACGATTATTTGCTCTTTGCCCTTGATGAATCTAAAATTGGGAATTTCGGTAACGAACACACTCGGTGGAAGGCGTATCTCAATGCGAAACCAGAAGACCTTCTCAAACCCCAATCACAGGAAATTCCATATTTTTCCACTCTTCTTCTTGCAGGACAATCTGCTGCAAAATCATTCACTCATGTTGGACAGAAAGCGACCAAAAACGTTCCAACCATACTTACTGGATTCCGGAAACAGTACAGTGAAGAACCAGATATTTATGGCAGAATGTCTGAAGAATCATCGACAATTGAAGTCCGTCTTTCTGACCAATCTGAGAACGGAATTTGTGAACTTTTTCTCACGTCTCTTGTCAAAGGAATGGAGGGAAAAACACTTTCCCAAGAAATGTATTTTTCACTAAGCAAACTTTTGCAACCGTTCATGCGATATGTTTTGAGCGATGCTCGGCTTTGCCGAGAGCATTATCCGTACATTCTTGAACTCCTTTTTAGTGAATTTTTCGGGCTTACACTCTCCCAGGGGATGGTAAAGGATGACGAAGACATCGTTTTTGACGAAAGCCTATCACTTGATACTGGATCTTTAATACAGTTCACTCCACCAGAGATAGATTGGATAATTTCGCGAGGGGTTGGCGGAAGGATAACACTTGATGCATCACAACACGTCTTCGATAGGATTCTTCTGCATATGTATAACCGAATCGACCACGATGCTGTGGACCACATTTTAGATTCTGGATTTAATCTCGACCCGAAAACGAGAGCAGACATCGATACAGTGCTCTATACGCCTTCGCAGTCGGAATTTTGGATTGAGTTGGCGGCCAAATTTAAGACATGGAATTCTCTTCTTGATGCACCACCCAAAGTTCCTGCACTTGTTTTAACCGCGTTAAAACGCGAAGAGTTAAGTCTAACAATCGACTTAATGCTAAAACCATTTTCAACGAAGGAACACAGTGTAGAAACATCATTTGATGACATTATAACATCTATATCACAAAAAAACGATGTTCAGGCTTTCTTTGACTCCATTCTCAGTGAACCACTCATCCTCACGTATGACGAGATGTCTCAACGAGAATTCGAGGCGCCAAATGCGAAATTGTTCAACTCATCCGAATTTTGGAATCGGGTAAAGAACAGAGTATTTGCAGGTATTGACATACATTCACTAAAATTCAGTTCACATTTCTCTGATAAAACGCCATTGAGAAGCACTTGGTATTACAATTGGGTGCCACAAAAAGAAGATGGGAAGCCAAATATTCTGGAAAAGCAAACCCACTTCAAATTAATTTCACAATCAAATTGTCTGAAATTCATCCATTCAATTTCCGATACACTCAACCAAGCATCCAACTGGGGTAAACACGGCTCTCTTGCCATTGATATTATGTCATTTACTGATTCCATACCTAATGCAGCGGTAAAATTTTCAGAACTTTTGAAAGAAGTTCAATTGCAATTTGAGGGTGAATTAAGAAACAACCTCCGGCCAAAACAGTGGTATGAGGCATTCTTATCCGAACTCTTTAGGAACAGCAAGAGTACAAATCAACGAGAATTAAATTCATACAGAATGGACTCAAACTCAGCAGAAATATTAGAAACGAACCTCATAACACTCTTCCAAATCGTGAATGAATACTATTCAAATACATCGAATGTAAATTCCGAGAAACCTCAATATCAAAGAGAATTGTATGTTGATTGCCTGTATAGGAATATCTTGTTATTCGCTCCAAAGATTTTTTCTGACTTAGGTGGCGGCAAGAGTGCAGAGCAAGCAAAATATAGGGAACGAAAGCAAGCATTTGCAAAACAATTCGCCTCACTTATTGAAACCCTTCCAACGACGAAAGAAGAGCTTGAAAAAGCAATGAGAGTGGATAGTGATGTACTTTTATTGAATAGGATTCCAACCATGATTTTTGATTTCGATGTATCTCCTCGCGAGCCAAGAAAACGACAATATAGGAATTCAAAAAGCAAATCAATGAATTCCTCAAATCCAGGTCAGAATTTTGGTGAATGGCTTGCCATAGTTCTTTTTGCGTCTTTAGAAAACTGCTTGAAGGAGAAAAATTGCCAAATTCAAATTCAAGGAAAAAAGCTCCATTCTCCAGCCTCTGATCAAGTCATCACTAAATTAAAAATTTATTTTGAACTTTTCTTTGAAAAATCAGACCCTAACGCATTTTTTTCAATGTTTTACTCAATGCTTAATTGTGGGAATCACCGACCTCAAGACTCTCTTGAGGCAATTGGCGTTCTCACTCCAATTCGATCTCACTTTAACATATCACGCAGAACGGCATTTTTTGTTGGTTCCATGACACAATTAATTGACTCGATTGACAACAAACCTCCAGGTTTCGCGCAAGCAAGAAATACCCCCCCTATCTCATATCACCCAGTCTATCTTTCACGTTCAGAAAGCGGTATAGATTACAGGAAGGATTTTGCAGTCAATGCCCAGGAATGGTCAATTATCCGCAACTCGAACTCGTCAACTTCAGAGCTGGCAGCCGAACTCCGTTTATCAGAGAATGTTATTTCCAAGGTTCGAAAATACAAGAGTTCAACCAATGCTAACCTCATTCCATTTGAAATGGAGTATTCTCGAACTGGTAAAAATCAATATTCTTCTATCCATCATCCAAGAATGGCAGCTTTTGACATCGCAGTTTCAATATATTCTCCTTCGGAAAATCAAGAATTTCATACTGATAAATCAACTCATTCACATCGAGATTGGATTATCAAAAACATTGACGGTTTATCCCAAGCATATAGGGGTAAAGAGAAACAGAGGCGCCGGTTAATCCGTCACATATGCCATGGTGTAGCAAATTCGTTTATTGACAAAAATTATCCAGTAGATTACACAGATAATCAAGTTTCGATTGGAAGAGCACTTGCGATATCCCACCTTCGTACTTCAGAATTTAAAGACCACCCCCATATCGAGAATCATCAACTTGATTGGAGAATGATGTATGAAATGATGCGTATCGGTTTTCAGTCCAAAGACACTTTTGATACATTTGTAGAAAAGACGTCAAAGGAAATCACTAAAGTCGCCGCCTCTGAACCAACTTCATTAACTCATTTCCTTTCACTACCACAGGTCGATGAGAGTTGGCTGATTGATGACTTATTGGATTTAGCCGCCGAACTTAATGTGGAAATGCCCAAAACCCCATCGAAAGACGATTTCATTGAAGCATTAAGACTCGGCACGGATGGCGAGGTTGACGAAAGTCTAACCATACCTGAATTAAAACAAAAACTGGAATCGTCGAATATTGAAGTGCCTCAAGCACCAACAAAATCTACTTACTTAGCAATTCTCACCCCTGCACTGGAAACTTTATCCTCAACTCGAAACCCTTTGTTCGAGTTGAATGAATTTTACAACGCCTTGAAGAACCCGATACAATATTTATTTGCAGATTTAGAAATTTTCCAACAACAAGACTTCATAAACTCAAAATCAGGTAACAATATTTTACCCCCGAATATCACTCCAGAAATGCTCTTTTTCTACAGCACTGATGCAATGAATTACAAAGAAAGAGAAGTAAAGAATTCTGAATCTGGAAAAAGAGCATTGCGTCGGTCAGACCTTGCGCCTGTAGGGGAAGCCCAACGGGAAAGTTACAACCGCCAAATCCTTTCCGGATTTGTCCATTATCTCATGTTCAAAGCTGGTTATCGTGTTGAAGGAGGAATAGATAATTCAGTCGAAATTGAAGACCTCGTTTTCACAAAATACAAGGTCGATGAAGAAGAGTGATTACAGAAACTTGAACCTCATCTTTAGCAAGAGTTCACAGGTATGCATTCCGAATCGGTTGCTCATCGAGATGGAAGAATGAGTATGTCGCCCACCAAGTGATTGTATCCAATGCATCAACGAGATTACTGGTACCGCTTCGCTCTTCACCGTAATCCTTACCGGTCGTGTCCATCCAATCGACCATTTCATCTATTGTGTCGCATGTTTGGTGATAACACCAATACCCATCTACAAGCCCTCCAAAGCCCATAGTTACGGTTCCTAAATTGTCTTGGAATGTCGCATGGTCTGAACGTGCCGTCGTGTCTTCGTAGACAATTATTTCAGGACGGTCTTTGGCCAACCAATCATCAACTTTCCATGTTTCAGCATCATAACCAGTACCAAGAAGTGGAGACATTTGTTCCTCAACACCGATGGCATCAGAACCAATCCACATCGCTAAGCCAACCATTTCTGGCTGGTTCATGACATCATGATCTAGGCTTGGGCCGATATACACTCTCATTGGCCAGACTTCCTCATCTTTTGGATATCCATCTGGGTCGATTTCAGGTTGAGGGTCACAACCCCCTTCTCCTCCACCGTGCCCATTTCCACATGGAGCGCCACCGCCGCCAGGCCAGTTTACTCCAGCCATGTCTAGATTGACATAATTGGTAACTTCAACTTCAGGGTTGTCTTCTTTTACCCAGTAATCGGTCCAAAAATCACTCCCTCTTTTACCTCCTTCTTCACCAGACCAGAGACAGAAAACCATTGTATTACGAGTTTCATAACTCGCCATTGCTTCAGCGACACTGAGCACCATACTGGTTCCAGCGGTGTTGTCGTAAGCCCCAACTCGAGTACCGTATGTTCGACCAAAGATGTGCGGGTCCAACATACCACCGTTTACCGGAGGAGCAATGTCAAAATGGGCACCGAAAACCATCCATTTATCCGGATTAACGCTTCCAAAGCGATACCCACAGATATTGTATGCTTCTGGGTTTTGAGCACCCGTCATCAAAGATTCGTAAACAAATCTTTGCGTTATCACCTCGAGCCCGAAATTTTCTAGCGTTTGAATAAGGTATTGTGCAGCATCTTCGTATGCAGCATTGCCTTGACCAGCCCACCTGTCTAAATAACCTACAGCGCCATCAATAGCATCGGTTGGGTCGGGTGTATCGTCTGACATTACATTGATGTAATTGAAAACGGTCCTTCCATCAACAAGCCCCATCGAATGTCTTCCACCATCTGCTTCAGCATACGCAGCTGCCATTTGCCGTTGAATTGGAACGGTAACAGCAGTAACTGGCCCACCACTAAGATTGGATTGGGTAACTGTGTCAATACTTTCATTGACGCCAGGAACTCTTGAAACACCAGGGTTGTCATCCATTGCAAAACCATCTCGAGCATACCACGACCTCCATGATTCGTCAATCGTTCGCACCGGCCAGTTTTCACGCCCATATTCTCCAACGAGAATAACTGCAGTATCGGTTCGTGGAGGCGCTAGAACTTGCAGAAGAACGGAATCACCGGCCCTTAAATCAACAACAGTCGAATTTTGAACAAAACCCGTTTCTTCATTTTGGATGAGGTATGGGATAAAAGCCGACATATCCTTGTCAGCACTGATTGTTACGCCTTGAAAGACACCTCCAGAGAGAATCGCAGGCGCAACAACCACATCATTCTCACGAATGACTTCAGATTCGTTTTCTCCGAAGCAACCAGAGATCGGTGCAAGGAACATTAGGGTAACAAGCAAAATTGCTTGCAAAACTCTAGACCCCGCCATATCCGTTGCTCACACCACCCCTTTCTCAAACCTACGCCCGTTTGCGCAGGGCGTGGCTATGATAAAATTTCACATAAAACAACACAAAAAGGAAATAAATTACCGCAATCTTGTAAAATATTCTATTTTTCCATCATTATCTTACCATTCTTTGATATAGTAGCGATGTCGATGAAGGAGTGATAACATGACAGAGAATACCAATTGTTCTTTCGAGGTCCGTTTTATTGTTCAGCCAACCGACAAAGCCGCAAAAAAACCAATCCGAATACCGTATTTATGGGCGAATTTGGTTGTCGTTGACGATTTTGACAACAAATGCCCACTGATTGAGGGCTGAGTTATTCAGACTCCAACACTTCTCTCAACTGTTCTTCCCCATCACCAAAAGAAGCATTCCGCTCTCTCTGGATGCTGAAAATGAGCATGATGCTGCCGATTACAGAGACGCCCAATGTGAGTTTTAACACATCATTTGTAGTTA
Source organism: Candidatus Poseidoniaceae archaeon (assembly GCA_030741225.1). GTDB lineage: Archaea > Thermoplasmatota > Poseidoniia > Poseidoniales > Poseidoniaceae > MGIIa-L1. Next base: position 6,315 of record JASLVU010000022.1, read on the forward strand.
CTTGAAACCCAGATTCTGATTGCACCTCCTCCTCATCCAAACACCCTGCTCCAAAACAATCACCGACAGTTGGAACTCCAGGCTCTTCATGTATGTCTGGATGAACCGTAATGGAATAATTCCACGTTTCAAGGACGGTTCCGTTTAAAGCTCGCTCAATTTGATACAGATACACGCCTCGTGAAGTTGAATTAAACACGTATTCATGCGAAACAGCACACATTTCATCGACCAATGAACCGTTCTCATCCAATTCACACGTACGAGTCAACCACTTCGAGACATTGTCGCCAACGTCACTGTAATTTCCATTTTGATTCAAATCGAGTAGCACCCGCATCGAGATATTTTCCGTATTGTCTCTCATCCGAAAGACAACACTGTTGCTTTCCACAAACGATGGGTCAGTGACATTCCCGGGGCGCACATCATCTTCGACCAGTATGACATTTAACGTCTCTTGCTCGTGAGCAGAGATGTTTGGAAACAGCAGAAGCAGGCACAATGAGATGACAACCATCTCTCTACGTGCTTTCTGCGCCATGACTTACCGATTCAACCTTCACATAAAGACAAAACGGATAACCGCTTCGGCTTCTTCATGGGGGCGAAAGAGGTAGGCCTTGGAATCATGATAGTGCTGCTGCTCGGCTCAGCCACGCTGTTGACTTTCGGCACCTCATCAACATCAAAACCAGCTCCCGAACAGTCACAATTTGTCGACCCATTGTTTCAAGGAGAAGGGCATGACCATTCGAATGCTTCACAACATATCGCTGGAACCGACAATATGGAATTGTTAGACTACAATTCCCTTACCACGACAGGAAATGCAGAGGTCCAAGTTGCCACAACTCCTGATGGCCACACTTACGCTTATCTTGCAGGATGGAATGACATGCATATTGTCGATGTAAGCGATCCCAGAAATTCAACCGTAACTGGAGTTTACAACGATCCGAATACCCAAGTCCTTGATGTAAAATATCTTGAATACAACGGCAGAGAGTACATCCTTCAACAAAACCAACTTATCGACCCTGGAAACTCTGACCCAAACGTCGGAGAATGGAGTGACCCCGCTCAAGTATCTGTCACCCTTATTGACGTCACCGACAAAACCAATCCAACTTGGATAGATTCTTGGTATGATGTTGACCATCCAAGTGGCCCTCACAATCTTTACACCCAAATGATTGACGGTGAATGGTATCTTTTCGTTGCAAATCCAGACTATGAAGAATGCAACGATGCAATTGGTGAGGCTTGTGGCGGTGTGACAATTGCTCATATGAATCTCGATGGGTCGGCGGCACGTAATTTACAAGGCGTTCCTGCAGCAGGATTAGGGCACACAATCATCAAAGTTGGCGAATATGAAGTTGCTTGGGAGGCCACCAATGGCGGATGGATTTACATCCATGACATGACTGTGCAATTATGGCCAGGAGAGGATCCTACTGACCCGCGTTATGGCCACACATTCATCTATGGTAGCTACTGGGAGGCAGGGCTAAGAATTGCAGATGTGACCAACGTTCCCCATCCAGTGAATTCTCCAGAAGAATATCTCGTACACGCCACTCTCTGTAAAACTGGCTTTGGCAATCCAGTTCAGTGCAGATGGCGTGCTGAAGAAGTGGGTCAATGGATGGAATTTTTGGACATGGATGAAGACGGACTTCCAGACAGCGGTACCAATGGAAATGAGAACGGTGGACGAGTTTCCTACATCCATTATGCCGAACCATTCCCGACTATGGTTGACCTTTCTCATGTAGGATATTCTGATGAACCCGTGCACTTAGTTACTGCAGCAGTCGAGGTATTGTCGACCAATGTTGGAACTGGAATCATCTATTTACTCGACACAACAGATTACACCATGGTTGACGGGCAATTGAAATTCCAACCAAAACTCATTCGAGATTGGGAAATACCATGGGCCAGCGAACACTGTTACGGCGCTGATTGTGAAGAACACCCGAACAGCGACGAGTGGTTGCTGTTTTCCCCACACAATCTTGACAGTGCTTATTTCGTTACCAACGAGACAACCGATCAAAGCCATGGTGGGGGCTGGGACGGCCGCCTCTACATTTCACATTACCATGCAGGACTTTGGGTTATTGATATCGAAACACTGGTTGACCCTACAGACCCAAACGATAGAATTGGCACACATTTCGAGGCTACAGTGGGTTGGTATTTGCCGCACGGTGAAGACGGCACTCCACTGGATTCAAGTTTCTACGATTTTGGATGGGTACCGTTTTTGTGGGCCGTCGAACATCATAACGGAGTTACCTACGCATCGTGTATTTCTACAGGACTTTATATCGTTCAGCTTGAAGCTGATATCGCTTATCTTGGGCAACTGATTTGAGGTGTTAAAATGTATTTTCAGAGAATAGTTGTGGTCTTGATGTGTCTCCTACTTACCTCTGGGTGCGTAGGTTCAGATGTTGTTGAAAATGAATTTCACGGTGAAGAGATTCGACCTATCGTAGCGGTTCAGGATTTTACGCTTGTCGATAATGCAGGTGACGATTGGAATTATGCTGAACAAACCGATGGAAAAGTAGTGGTTGTTGCATTTTTATTTACCAATTGTATTGATATTTGTCCGATTGTAACCGAAAACCTGCGATGGGTGCAAAGTCAATTGACTGAAGAGGAGTACAACAACACACAATTTGTGACCATCACCGTCGACCCGTGGAGTGACGATACAACCGCTCTGTCTGAATGGATGTATTATCGTAATCTCACGTGGCCTCATTTGACATCATCGTCAACAGAAGACGGCTCACCATCCTTTGAAGCACTTAAGTCGGTTTGGGAAAACTTTGCAGTAGGCTTGTGGATTGAAGAAACCCCTTCAAATCAAACCAATACATCTGCACGGCACCATCCTGACGCCTACAGTGTTAACCACTCAACTGGTACAGTACTTGTTGACTCGAACGGCAAGCAACGAGTGTGGTGGGGGGATAACGATTGGATTGTCGACCTCGTATTGGCCGACATTCGAGATCTTCTCGATGAAAACTAATTGTCACATGAACTATTCACAAGGGAAACTACACCCAGAATGTGACTCCTAACGCTCATGCACACAAGAAGGGAAGGATATACAGTGGACTCCTTCTGAAAGAAAACGGCTCAAATTTTATTTTACAATCATAGATAATAATGCTGTGACTGAAATTCAAAGGCCCGAAAAGCCGGGTCAAGCGCTAGCAGTAGTCGGTTGGTTGATTATTATCGTAGGGTTCTTCATTTCAATCAATAGTATTGGTTTTACGGGGTGGTTTGTTCCTACTGGAGTTGAACGTGCATCATCAATATGTCTTTCCTATCTGTTTGTTGGGATGTGTCTAATTGCCTGGAATATCGTTCTTGAACATAAATACGCCTCAAAATATGAAAAATCAGAAATAAAAGCAAAAGGGTTTTTGATAATTTTATTTGGATTAGAAATTTTTATTGGAATCGGGTATATTTTGTTTGACTAAATCTCCAGTTACTAAGCAAATAGTGATTGGAATTTACAAAAAATCATGGATATTTCGTAATCAATGATGGAGGATAAGTTTCGTTAACTTGACGAACAATAATTACTGATTTATTAAATTCAATATACGAATCTAGAAGAAGCTCCTATGTAGGCTCCTAGGATGGGAAGATAACTGTAGAGGCTATTGTTGAGCAGTGGGCCCCCCTTTGCCAGGATGTATTGGCAAAGGGTAGCGATGTATAAGGCCCACTGCAACCCCTTGTGACCATCGTCTTTGGTCTACCGACGACATTGTTTCTACGAACCTTATGGGTATCAAATTCGTCTACAAAGTGGTGCAAAAACATATAACCTGCCGATACTAATCCCGACTATGTCTAAGCTATCTGCAGTCACAATAGTTGTTTTGTTTTCGCTAAGCTTGTTTGCTTCAATGATTGGAAATAATATTCAATTAAATGATGATGTCTTGACCGAGAGCGAAGATGTCTTTGAAACTCAAGTCTGGTTTAACCAGGCCATTGGGTGTCAAGGAAGTACTACTCACTATGTTGAATTGAAAGGCCCTCGGTGGTATGAAATCGGACCATTAGAAGGCCATGCCGACTCCTGGTTTGAATACCAAAGTATGGAAACACTTCGTTCGGGAGATGAAAACTTGAGTTTTGATTTGTTCACAGGTTGTTTGTATCTTGGTGAAAGTTATATGGTTGAATGGAACCTTACCATGGATTCACAGATTGTCGACTCCGGGTTTTTCCTATGGGCGCAAACCCAAGAACTCCAACAATTTAGGGTTGAGACAAGCATAACCTATCCAGACGCTGCAGTTGACGAATATACCCTTTCGGCATCCATAAAAGAATGGCATCGACCGACTGCTACCTATGTTTCTGGCCAAGGTTTCACACATACCGTTGAGATGCCATACTCAAATGTCTTGGTGGAGGACATCGACGAGACAGAGTGCAGTCAAAATGCCAACAAAACTCTTCATTACGAGGTCCTCTATAATCGGGTTTTTGAACCAGGAGATTTCTTTGTTGGCGGCATTCAAGTCATATGTCCGCTTTATGATACTGAATACTCAATCGATTTCTGGTTCGGACACGAAAGTGGTAGCGCCGATTATTTTGGTTCAATTCCATTTAATTTCTCATCAACAGATAATGATTACGAATATTATCCAATTTTTAATGTTCTTGAATCTGATGGGTATCAACTGAATGTAACTGGAGAGTGGCATTTTTACACAACTCTGTACACATATAATGATACGTTTGGGGGGTTTTATGATATCGTTGGACCGGATACATCAAAAGACATACGTGACTTGTTTTTCGTAAATCAGACAGGCCCGGTCTTGGAATCCTTGGAAGATACCGATGGAGTACCGTACTTTCTTGATCTCTGTTTATTCACGCCATGGCAGGCGTGGGGTAATGTAAGTGAGTCGGGTTGTGACGAAACTTACAATGGAGATGTTGATTTTGACGGGGTTCCTAACAAGTTTGACCTGTGCCCTGATACCGAATCCAATTCTTCAGTTGATTTGTTTGGATGTAGTCCAAATTACAATTTGGATTCAGATGGAGACTCGTTTATCGATCGATACGATCGCTTTCCTCAGGATTCAAATGAATGGTTAGATACTGATGGAGATGGCATAGGTGACAACTCAGACCCTTTCCCAAACGATCCAAGTGAATCTGTAGATACGGATGGTGACGGTGTGGGAGATAACAACGATTTCTTCCCAACTGATGCTTGTGCTTACGCAGATAATGACGGCGATGGGTTACCGGATACAATTGAAAGCGATTGCACAACAAACCTCAACGAAGATTTAGACGACGACGGAGACGGTGTTCTAGACGTATATGACGCGTTTCCCTTGGATGCAACCGAGACAACTGACACTGACAATGATGGAATTGGTAACAATGTTGACACTGATGATGACGGCGATACTTGGCACGATACAGTTGACTGGGCACCTCTTGATTCAACTGAGTGGCTAGACTCGGACGGCGATGGCGTTGGTGATAATGGAGATTGGGCGCCAAACGATGTGAACGAATCCAAAGACTCTGATGGTGATGGCGTTGGTGATAATGCAGACGTATTTCCCACCGATGCTAGCGAAACTATCGACTCTGACGCAGATGGTTTAGGAAATAATGCTGATCTAGATGATGATAACGACAGGCTTTCGGATGAAAATGAGGCGAAATATGGAACAGACCCCCTCAACAACGATTCGGATGGCGACGGATACCTCGATGGATTTGACGATTGCCCGATGGAATCTTGGAGCATGCCCCCTCAAGGTACTATCAAGGGATGTATCGATACTGACCAAGATGGAATTTCGGACCCCGAGGACAACTGTCCTTTGGAGTCCGGAACTTCATGGAAGAATACAATCGGTTGTCCTGACAAAGATGGAGATGGATATGCGGATTCCTTGGATGCTTATCCAGATGACCCCTCGGCATGGTCAAACAGTGATGATGACGATTATCATGACGGGATTGATGCATGTCAAGACAAATTTGGGACATCAACAGTTGACCGACTAGGATGTCCGGACCGAGATGGAGATGGTTTCAGCGATCAAAACGACATCGCTCCTGATGATCCATACAAGAATGCCCCTACAAGACAATTGGTCCATTCTGCCCTAGATGTGCAAGCTCAGGCTCACGGAGGTGCAGGGGATTGCGGCCTCGGCTCAGACTTCGAGGTAGATTACAGCAGTAATATTACCGCAACGCTACATTCAGGCAGCGATCGTCTTAATGCATTCATTAACTACAAATGGATTTCATCACCTGAGTTCACGGCCGAACCAGGATGGAACTTTGAGACGTTTGAATACTGGGGAATGCTTGATGACGCAACTTACAGTAAAGTCTGTGATACTGGAGGAGGAAGACCACAAATCACAATCGATGAAGATGGTGGTATCCATGCTCTGTTTATGTCTTGGGACAAGGAGGACTCTTCCTATGGTAGTGATGAATACCCTTGGGAGGATGGTTGCTGGTCTTGCACTCAAGGCAAGTCCGGAGGCCCCGATAGAGGATTATGGTATGTACACTGGAATCCGTCAACAGGCTCTTGGAAGGAACATAAGATTAGTTCGAGATGGCATTATTCAGGTATCGGAATGGATGTATATGAAGGGATAATACACATCGTTTGGTATGAGGATTACTTTCGATATGCCTCTTCAACCGACGGTGAAGAATGGCATCAAGTAAAGGTTGATGATGTCTGCTGGATACCAACTGGAGGAGAAACCGCAACTGCCGATGGGGCAGGTTGTATGTACAATGAGAATATCCTTATTTACACGGGTACTGAAGATGTAGAGAATCACTTAGAATGTGCTGTTGATACATACTCATTGTTCGGGTGCTTGGAGTGGGAGGAAGTAGACCGTAGAGAAGAATTTTTCTGGGACGGATGGGGTGATGAAGGCGATTATAAATGGGGTTCTTGCGATGAAGCAAAGAAATACGGTTATACTTGCGAAGAAATCATTGAGCGAGGTTATAGTTGTGCAGAATGCGATTGTGCAGGAGAGGGTAATGAGCATTTCTCTGGCAATGGTCAAACTGCAGGCGAGCAGCGGTGGAACACTCATTTAAGCAAAACCGTGCCAACAGGTATCGATGTCGCAGTAGGAACAAATCCTGATGACAGTTCTCAGTATCGTGTGCACGTTGTTTACGGTCAATACGCCTTCAATAGAGAACATAATGGGCAGACATATGAATATAGCTTTAACAAACAGAATCCCCCGTCGACCGCAAGCAAAACAGGTTTGCAATATACGATGATGAATGAGGATGATAACGGATTTGGTCCTTCTAGGTCCCTAGCAATTTTAGGGCATGAGGAAACCGATATTTCATACAGTGATTTTGACCCTACACCCGATATATGCGCTTCCTACACCTACTGGCAGGTTTGTCCTGATTACAGTTATGTGAAGGCACCTCGTATTGTCGCATCCGGCCTTCAGGTTCATATTGCATCCTCACCATGCAACTCTGATGACCCGCCAAATGGCATTCCACTGTACTACTGGAGGGCTTGCGGCTCATACGGAGATCACGAGTACGACGATAGAAGTTCGTATTATCAAGTGTCTGGAGTTAATCACTATGGTGAAGTTTCAGGATGGCGAACAGATGACGATTACAATGATGTATATCAAGTACTAAAGGGCTTAGTGGTGTATTCTTCGTTGGATGGAGGGTCGAACTGGGGTAAAAAATACATCGACGTTGGTAATCACAACAGGGTTGGTTCCTACGACATGGTGATTGGCAAAGATCCTTTCTTTGAAGGTTATGAGAGAATGACAATCGTTTGGGCAGTCCATTTAAACATAGGCCGTATGGTTCATCAATTTACCGCTGTAGAAGCGGGCGTCTTGCCTACTTCAGATTGTACTGGCTTCTTGGCTTTGTGCGAGCCTGGGGGCTTTTCTGAGGATTTCGCGAAGTATGTGGAAGAAGAATACTGTAACGGAAAAAGGTGTGGTTTAGGATGGGGCTGGTACAATTCAAACGCAATGAGATTCGAGTCGACTTATTTCACCACGTATTCCAACTCATGGTCACCCTCTGTCACAGATTTAGACCGCAACAAAGCTTCAATGACTGGTGTTGGTATTACTACCGATGAATTTGGTTATCCAATACTCATTCATGGCCATGGGGACTACGACGACGATATTTACCAAGATGTAGAAGTCGACCTTTTCCTAACTGGTATGGATTTGGATGGAGACGGTTTCGCAAATTGGGAAGACTTTTGTCCGACTTTCTACGGATTGAGTACCGATTCCACTCCAGGTTGTATTGATGAAAATGGAGATGGAATTACGGATAAAACCGAGAGCGACGACGATGGTAGCCTTCCACATGTAAGTGGATTTAGCACGATTTTGTGTGTTATTCTCGCCGTAGTTTTCGTTGCTCGTCGCGATTGATAGAGCGATGATTAACCGCTGAATACGAGGGGGTCCCTCGTATTCGTATGCGCCTTCATGGGTAGGCATGAATAGAGCCCACTGCGAACCCATGTATTCGTTTACAATGTTCACAAGGGTGTTATGGTCGAACCCTTTGATTGGCTCCTTACCAATTCAAATGTGTGTTTGTTACAAAAAATGACCTTTTGCACTGTATTGCACACAATACGTCATGGTTTTGAAGTGCCTTTGCATTACTTCCCCCGCTTATGGAGTCAATCATTCGAGGTGCTCGAAACGTAAAGAGAAAGCCTGGGCGTAGCGTTGGCGTAGTTATCATCATTGGATTCTCACTCGCGATTTTCCTTACGTCAAGTATCGTTGCATCAAGCATTGAGGCACAAGCTGCAAATCTCGAAGATAGTCTCGGACGAACAATTGTCGTCACCGCCTCGGATGCGAGTTTCGATAGTACCGCAACCATCAGTGAAGACATCCTCAACCTCACGAACAACATGAGCCAAGTTGAATCGGTTCAAACATTTGTCACAGAAGTTGACCGCTCCGGCATCAGGGCAATTCTTGACCAAGGAGGCCCGCCCAATCCCGATG
>JASLVU010000230.1 GCA_030741225.1 Candidatus Poseidoniaceae archaeon
GACTACGGACCAATACCTCAATGAAGATGACCATCGGGTTGTATCGTTTGAATTCCATGACGTTGGGGGATTTACACCCGAGACCATTACTGCCTTGCTCTGGATTGAAGGGCATGACGATGGAAGTTCAACAACACCTGCAGACGGAATTGCACAAATAGAGGAATACAGAACTGTGTCGGCTTATGTTGACCAAAATGGGAACACATGGATGGTCAATGTCACTGTCAATGATACCGCCAATGATGACCATCAGTGGGTCCGGTTGTTGTTGCTTGGAACCGATGCAGCTGGGTTTGAAATTCCACAAGCTGACCCCACGGTAGGTCATGCACGATGGGAATCAAGGACCCCTTCAACCGCTACGATACAACTTGTAGAACCGCTGGGTACGATGATGAGTGTCAATGTTACCCGAATGGAACCGTCACGAGACATTGGATACAGGGTCGTAGCCTCTGACCCAAACGGACTTAACGACATTTCAGAAATCAAAATTAAGTTTGGAGGAGATGAGAGGCTTGGATTGAGTTATACTGCATCTACTGGGATATGTGCTTCATTGGATGAGCGACTTATCATTGACCAAAGCAGATGCAATGTTGAAGCCAACAACGGTGAAATCGTTCTCCAAATATGGGCAACTGTGGATTGGAGTTTTACGGAATCAGGATTGTCTCAAGGTTCCCTTGAGGTGATTGTGACCGATAAAGACGGGACTGCAAATCAAATAAGTGAAAATTCATGGACACTGCAACGAAAGCTATCCATTGAGGTTCACACGCTTGAGGATACCAGTGGTCCTGTAAAACAGGACATAAGCGAGGGTGTTGCGGTAATGGCAGGAGATGAGTTAAACATCACTGCTACGGTAAGCCATCTCTTGAGTGAAACACCTTACGAAGGAGCACTCAAACTTCAATGGCGCGGGAGGATCTTGGGGGAATTATGGCTCGGAGGTACAAGCGTTGTTGTCAGCGATGGCAACCTTGAGTATTCAATCCCCACTCCAATGAAAACCGGACTTGTAAAGGAATTTGAAGTCGCATTGTGGGATCCTCTCGAATTGGAAAAGGTAGTAGCCTTTGACATTCCAGAATTCATCCTTGATGGTGAGGCGCCTGAATTGCTCAGTTCAAACATGGCCTCCGTAGTATCTCGATTCCACCTTGAGGCAGTTGATATTGGAGTGAGTATCCGAGAAGGACAAGGTTGGAATTCGCCGCTCTCGCTCACATGTCAAATTCGTTCATTGGATGTTGAATGGGAACCAATTTCTCTTGTTAGAAACTCAACAAATGAATTTGATGGAAGGACAATGTTCAGTTTTGTATATGATTTCAGTGGATTGGGTGACCCTTCAGAACTTTCTCCCCAAGCATCGCTTGAATGTTGGGCCGAAGGAGTTGATGATGCTGGATGGGAACTTGTATCTGCTAATGGTAATTCAAATCTGGACCCATGGTTCGTTACAAATCTCAACAACATCGGCCCAGAACTGACGCTGGAAGGTGTCAAAGTGAGCCAAGATATTGTTGAAGGTGAAACGGTTCGACTCTCATTTAATGTGGTGAACTCTGGTGAATCACTGTCGATTCCATTCAACGCTAGTATTGAGATTGTACAAGGCGAAAAAACAACTCTAGTAGGTCGTTCTATATTTTATTCGATGAATGGAAATTCAGCAAAAACTATCCAGCGAACCTTTACTGCACCTGCTGGAACTTGGGTGCTTCAAATCACCGTTGACCAAGAAGAAGCCATTTGGGAACTGAACGAAGAAAACAATCAATGGAACATGACCTACACCAGCGAGGGCCAGGGAATGAGCGCTGTTGTTCTTGCAACGGGAGGATTATCTTGTGCTGCAGTGATTGGAGGAGCGGTTCTTCTGCGACGACGTAATCAACCTGAGATTGATGAGGAGAAAATCTTCGACGCTCTCGATGGTTCGACTGCCCCCCCAAGTGCACCATCCAAAGAAACTGAGAGGCCAACAAAACAACGAGGCCCACCCGGTGCTAAAATTTCCAAAACCAGCGGTAAACGGCCAACAAAGGGCCCACCAAGAAGCCCTCCAAAGGCCAAGGAATCACCGACGCCACAGGAAATGGCTGCCAAGTACATGGATGCCCTTGAACCTGCCAACATCGATGAGGGAGAGGCGGAAATTGGCGAATACCGTCATGCATCGGACTACAGCCAACTCCCTGGTGGAGGAGAATATGAATACACATTGGATGCGACTTACTATGTCGGCGAGGAATGCGGAAGATGGATCCTTAACGAGGACAAATCCTTCACCAAACTAGAGGAAAGTGATTGAAGCCTACCTTCTTCAACTCTCG
>JASLVU010000231.1 GCA_030741225.1 Candidatus Poseidoniaceae archaeon
CCGTGTCGTTGTTCCTCGGCCATAATACGGGCAGCAGCGTAGCGGTCGTAATCGGTTGGCGCAGAAGCCAAAAGATGGCGTTGTTGCTCAACGGAAGCGAACTCAGTGTCGCCCTGAACGGTTATCATGCTGACAAGCGCGTCTCGCATGCTTTGGTGCGGTACTTGTAGAGAGCGCTCCCACTTAGGTCGTCCAGCATAATCGCCAAATTCAATGACATCACCAGCTCGGTCCCAATCAAACTGGATTGAAAGGTCGAAATCTCCCATCCATTCTCTGTCAAATCCGACCCGGTCTTGCCATTCGTTGAAGTTTGCAATCCAGTCTTCCCATGTATTCGGTAGGTTGTCCATGTCGTTAGGATGAAGGGGTGTACCTTATTGCCTTTGCGAACATGTTCGTACGAACATGTTAGGGGCTGCGTCTCCGGACTTCATCTGCAAAGGCGTGATGGACAGAAGATTCAATTCGATGGAGTTGTGCCGAGAGGGTGGATTTGGCGACATCCAGTACAACAGCTAATTCGGTGAGCGTCACGCGCCTTGGAACATCGTAGTAGCCCTCTTTCATCGCCGTATCAAAGACAAAACGTTGCCGTGGAGTGAGCAGTCGACTGGTGACTCCCCGAGTCGATACAAGGCGATATGGGATTTCCTCATCATCGAATCCTGAAAGAAGATCACGAACTTTTTCTCTGGCACAAGAAATTGTCCATTCAACCCAACCATCTCGCACCTCAAATGGGGTGTGTGGGATTACACCTACCTTGACAAGCGGTTTGAGAAAGCCACCACCACCAGCGATGATATCAACAACGAAACTCTGCTTTCCAAACTTGCGGATTTCTTCGATTCCTGAATGCTCAGAAACAGTTGAAGCGATATCTTCGCTACAAGATGCTCGAGCCGTTCCTCGGCCTTTCTGTAACGGCATGTGTTCTTCTATGCGCAACACAGCAGAAGGATGGCTGCGTGTAACATCGCCTGCCCAATGACCTTCGGGTAAACGGACTTCAATCCGAACCTGTTGCACGGCCATAGAGATGTGTCGTCACCCTATCACTTGAATGTCACGAAACCTTGGTGCCAAGAGTTTCGGATTACTCAACATGAACTACAGTTTCAATACCTAGACGCATAATATCTGCAATGCCTGTGTATGATTCGTGTCCAAGAGAAAGGAACATAGAATCGCCCAGTTGGAAAAAGGTCCACATATCCCATGAATCATTACCGGGACTTGAATCGACAATCATTTGTGTACCAGAAGAAGTCCCGTCACTCACCCACAACTCTTGACCATGAACTCCATCTGTTGCCCGGAAAATCAATTCATTTTCAAATTCAAAAAATTCGAGAACAAGTCGAGAATCAAATCCGTCACCTAATCCTACATTGATATCTTTCACAATCGTCGTGCCTGCTGCTGTTCCGTCACTCACCCACAACTCTTTTCCGTGAACACCGTCGTTGGCCGTAAAGAACATCAGATTGTCAAATACAGTTAGAGTCATAGGATTACTGTCACCAGCACCGCTGTTGATGTCTGCGACCATAGTTGTCCCGCTTGATGTACCGTCAGTAACCCACAATTCGAAACCATTCGTACCGTCATCTGCGCTGAAATAGACCTTATTTGCATAAGTGCAAAACCAATCCGGACCCTTGTAGCTCAATCCTGGAGTTATGTCTTTGAGCAATTGAGTTCCTGACACCGTTCCGTCAGTGGTCCACAACTCTCGGCCGTATTCACTGCTGTAAGATGTAAAAAGAACGGCGTTTCCTACTGCGCCGACAACATAAGGCATTCCACCTTCGCCATCATTGGTATCTTTGAGCTTGTAAGTCCCTGCTTCAGTACCATCTGTAATCCACAATGCGTCGTTAAGGAAAGTTCCACTTCCATCATCTGCGATAAAATACATCTTGTCCCCAATGACATTGAATCCATGAGGATTACTATCGTCGTATCCGTAATTGATGTCATAGAACAATTCGTGTGTTGTACCGTCATACGTCCATATTTCCACTCCATCGGCTGAACCTGAAGCGAACCCGGAAGCAGAAAAGAAAAGTTTGCCGTCAAACACCGTTTCAAGATAGACGTTAGAACCTATGTCTGCTACAAGAGTGGTGCCGTCATAAGTCCCGTCAGTCTTCCAGAGTTCTCCATCATTTGCTCCAAAATACAATTCTCCCTGATATTCAATCGGCCAATGAGAGCCATACTGTACACTTCCACCTTGGCCGGAGTTGATGTCTTTCAGCATATATGTTCCAATTCGAGAACCATCACTCCTCCATAGTTCCTTACCGTGTT
>JASLVU010000232.1 GCA_030741225.1 Candidatus Poseidoniaceae archaeon
TTTGTCAATCCTGGGGCGCTGGTAATCCATGGCCGACATGATTTGGTTTTTCGTGCAGTGCTGCACATCATGGAGAACACCAAATTTGATTCATTGGCAAAAGGTTGTACACACATTCCTGATTGGCCAATCATATCGACCAGGGTAATGGGGTCTTTTCCAGAACGCCTTTGGTTAATTCTTCGAACAGTATCGACCACAATTCGATGCTGACTTTGTCTTGATGTAAGGAAAAAAATGTGCTTTTTGGTTTCAGAATTTTGAGTAATTTCTAGCGCTGCACAAAGCGCAGCCGCAGTTTTCCCAATTCCAGTAGGGGCTGCAGCCAAATGGTAACCTTTACTTCGCAAAGACTCTGTACATTCATGAATCATTTCGATTTGGCCTGGACGTGGTTTTTCATGCGCCAAATACGTAAACATCGCACCATGCGCTTGTCCCTCCTTGGCCGTCATATCGATGGTTCGGTGTCGACACCTCTAAAGGATTGGGGAGTTCAATGCGCGGAAGCACTGATGTGAATCATTGTGCCCAGGTATGTGGGGCCCTGGGCACGTGGGAACCAACCAGCTTAGCAAGCCGGTGTGGAATCTGAGTCCCCCCGACCGTCTTCCGAGGGGAGGTATGTTGGGTTTTGGTTCAAAGAACCGGTTCGTCCAGCGCGTGCAAGACGGGCACGCAGACGCAAAGCGGCAAATCCGTAGGGCTTGGACATATCCCGTACGGCACTGAAGGTGGCATCACGAGACTCGCAATCATCGTTTTGCCAATTCATTCCCATCCCCTCCTGCACTCTCACCCACTCATTCGTGGTATTCTTCGCGTCGTATCGTTGAATCCTTGGCCACCGCCAAGAGTTCATCGAGTTGTTTTGTCATTTCAGAACGAGATTTAATACTGCGTTCTATGTAGAGTGATAGCCCTTCTTGGGCGGCTGTTTCCGGCGTAGTACCTTGCAATTCGTACAACTGGCCGAGAAGCATTTTGTCTCCGTGACCTATTGGGATTCGGATTGAATCCATGCCGGGTAAAAGTGGCTGGCCTTTGAGGAATTGTTGGATCGCCATTCGAATGACATCAGAACGGTTACGAGCGCCGTCAAGTCCAACTCGTGCATCGAGCATTGCTATTTCATCTTCAGTAATTCTGAGTGAGATGAGGTTGCTAGGTGCTGCCATTCTGATTCCTCCGTAGAGTGTGGGTATACGAGGGGGTATATCAATGTAGCGCGTATGATGACATTATGTATTACAAACAATTACAAAAATAAAGCGTGTACTGCTCGACAATTGCCGAAATAATGCCAAAAATGCTGGTTTTTCTGTATGACATGCGAATACACATTCATTCTCAAAACCGTGTAACATTCTAATACATGTTGCCAATAACCAAACCATGGCTCTTGAACCGTCTCGGGGACTCTATCTTTATCTCAGAACATTGAAAATTGCCATGGAAGACTCGATCCTCACTGATGATGAGGCAAGTATTCTCCATGTTTTGGCCGTTGCTTTAGGTATACAGCCCAGCGATACAGCACTTTGCCTCTCAGTTGTTCGGGGGGATGAAAAGAACCCATTTGATGACACAGAGTTTGATTATGCCGGCCATCACCCTGGTGATGTTGCTACATACCAAAGTGCATTGGTTGCAGCTCTTGATGATGAAATTATTTCAGAAGATGAATGGGCCATGCTGACTGCTCTACGTACAATTGTTGGTATTCAAGAAGACCAACATGCCATGATAGAAGAGGCAATTCATGCTATGGCAGATATTGACTCAAACGGTGTTCGTCGGCTTGAACGATTGAAGCGATACCTCACAGTGTGTCCTTTCTGAAATGTTCTCACCTCTATGAAACAACACTATGTGAGCCCTACTGATGGCAATACTTAGAAAGGGTCTTTCTTTGGGTCAATCAACACATAGTAACTGGTGCTAACATGAGTATAACAAAAGAAATCTACGAATCCGTGGTCGCACGCGACCCAAGCCAACCTGAATTTCATCAAGCAGTATGGGAAGTCCTCGAATCGCTTGAACCAGTTCTTGAAGCTCAACCTGAACTTCGTTCTGTTGTCGAGCGAATTGTAGAACCAGAACGTCTCATCCATTTCCGTGTTCCATGGGTAGATGACAATGGTGTTACTCAAACAAACCGCGGTTTTAGAATTCAATTCAACAGTGCGATTGGTCCATACAAAGGTGGATTGAGATTCCACCCCTCTGTAAACGCATCAATTTTGAAATTCTTAGCATTTGAGCAGGTATTCAAGAACAGTCTGACTACTCTACCAATGGGTGGAGGAAAGGGT
>JASLVU010000233.1 GCA_030741225.1 Candidatus Poseidoniaceae archaeon
ATCGAGTTGTGTTCGTATCCTGTCTTCTGCATGTTCTTGGTCATACCCTAATGCTATGATATCAGGTTGAACCACTGGCAAAATATCAAAGATAGGAACATCAGGTGGGTTGCCGATAATTGCGTCGTCCACTGGCTTGAGACCGTTTACCATTCTTCGACGAAGTTCTTGTCCAGTCACAGGTTCGTGTTTTCGCATTCGAACGGTGTCATCATGCGCAACGACCACGGTGAGATGGTCACCTAAGGATTTGGCTTGTTCCATATAGTGAAGATGACCAGCATGTAAGAGGTCAAAAACACCAACTGCCATGACTCTCTTCATATGCTCACCTGTTTGTGTGAAAGTACTGTCACTCATGGTTTTACCGGATGGTGTTTATCGTTTATTCAGCCTGTTGTAGAGCAGCAATCAACTGCGCACCTTCTAAGAAGGGAATATTGCGTTCGGCAGCCCAAGTGCGTGCATCATCGACAGAGAGAGCATTATCACCATTGTCCTGAAGCATTTCGGCTCCGATTACGACAGGAGTCATACCGGAAAGTCGAGCAAGCCCAACTGCAAGTTCTGTATGCCCTTGGCGACGTGAAAGCCCACCTTCTGTCTCCCTACACACTGGTATGTGCCCCGGAGTGCGAAATTCCTTTCCTAGAGCAATTTGAGCCTCAGTGCTTGAAACATCTGCTACCAGCATCTCGTCAGCAAGTTCTGCGAATCTCCGAGTGGTAAGAGAACGATCGTGGTCTGTAATTCCTGTGTAAGTGTCTCTATGATTCAAAGACAAAGTGAATGCAGAGCGTGCATCGTATCTCAAGTCGTTTGTGACCAGCTGCTTGAGGACCGGAAATTGAGAAGTTAAGCCACTCTGGGTGTGAAGGTCTTGCAAAAAGGGAAGCGAAAAGAGTTCACCAATTTCATGACCAATGGCCAGAAACAGCAAACCGCCACAATCTTTGCGAAGTTGTCGCATTGTTGATGGAAGGGCACTTTGAGCAGGAAACAACAAGTCGGTCTCGCCTTCTCGCTTTTCGGAGTCAAACAGACAAACTGGCAAACCTTGTCGGAATGCACGTACTGCGGCTTCAACATGTCCGTCCATAGACGACCCTCGGCAGAAGGAGTTCATCAATGGTCGTATGAATCTACCTAACGAAGGCGACGTGAAAAAACAACTTTTTTGCGGACAGCCAACGGAAAGGGATTATCATAGGAAGACCCTTGGGTCGATTCTGCGGGGATGTAAAGTATGCCAATCAAACTCGGACCTGCTGGTGTTCCCCTCTCGTGTAAAGGGAGGACAATCGTCGAAGGAATGGACGACATCATTTCACTTGGACTTGAAACAATGGAGGTTCAAACTGTTCGAATGGTTGCTCCACAACACTTTGAGCAATATTGGCAAGCAGGTGTTCTTGCAAACAAAACCGACTTTGAAATGAACATTCACGGTCCGTATTACTCGGAACTCCTTGGAAATCGAGTTGAGCGAGGCCGCTCAATGACGAAAATTGAGACGACTCTGCAAGCGGCTCGAACGATTAATGCTCGACACATTACACTTCATGCTGGCCACTACGGCGACATGTCACCTGGCAGCGCTGCAAATGAGCAACTGGCGAATGTTTTCGCTGGAATTGTAGACCGAATCCATGAAATTTGGCACGATGATGAAGACGAATTCCCAGTATTTCCTTGGATCAAAGACGGCACACCATCAAAGATTGGTGTAGAAACCTCAGGACGGCAAGAACTTTGGGGAAGTCTTGAGGAAGTGCTGGAAGTGGTCAATCACGTTGAAGGAACTATTCCTGTGCTTAACATAGCGCACATCCACGCCAGAGGACACGGCAAAATGAGAACATCCGAAGATTACGGAGAATTGTTTGATGAAGTTCGTGAAACCATTGGAACCAAAGAGTTCTACTGCCATTTTTCAGGTGTTGAACATCGCTCAGGTAACGCAATGCATTACACTCAAATCAAGAAATCAGATTTGAACTTTGAACCGCTGGCAGAATTTATTGTCGAAGACGGTGGTTGGCTCGACATAACCCTCATTTCAGATTCACCATTGCTTGAACACGATGCAATGTACATGCTTCAAAACATCGAGAAAGCTCGACATCGACAACTTGAGAGAAAAGCACGTGAAGACCGTAGAAGGGCTTTAGCCGCACAAACCGGAACGACACCTTCGGCATTAGCAGCACGCGAAAAAGAACAAGCAGAACTTCGGCAAAAGGATGCTGAACCATCTGCTCCGAAGACTGAACAAGAAGAGAAACCAGCACCAAAGGTGAAAGCAAAGA
>JASLVU010000234.1 GCA_030741225.1 Candidatus Poseidoniaceae archaeon
AACTTGAAATTGAAGTTCTTAACACTGGAACCTTGGCAGGTTCAACAGTACTCAACATCCGTTCCGTCGTCAACGGTGGCGTTCCGGTATTCGAGGGCAGTGTTGAGACTGGAGAAATTGCAGTCGGGGCCTCTTCGTGGGTTGAGGTTGACTTACAACAGTTCAATTTGGCGACAACGGGTATGTATTATCTCATCTCAGATAACACGACAGACCAGTTGCTCTACAACGGTTCCTCTCGAGGAGAATCCTTCAATGTTCAAGTTGAAAGCCAGTCGTCAGACTCATCAGGATTTATGTTGATTCTAACGTTCCTTATCATCGTTGTAGCGGTATTAGCTACATTGGTTGTCGTTCTTCTTCGAAGATCTTCTGCTGACGATTATGGAGAGTATGAAGATGTAGATGATAAGGCGTATGCTGAATTGCCTGGCCAGCAGGAAAGGAAACCGCTACGCGGCCCTCCACCTGCAGCAGCCCCTCAAGCCTCGGTATCTCCTGAAATGGCTCGAGCGATGGAACAATTCCCACAATGGACTCAAGACGAAATCCAAGGTTACTTTGACCAAGGCTGGAATGTAGAAACCTTGCAAGATTGGGTTAACAGCCAGTGAGGGTGAGTCTGTGCCCGCTCGACTCGAATGGGGCGATATCCATTGGGATGACCCGGATGGTGGGACAATCGTTCTGCATCCGGTCTTGCCAACAGTGGTTTATCCGAGAAAAATGCGTACTCGCGCAGAGTGGCATGGTCTTGCTTTACTTGAGTCGCCCGATGTGGTTGATATGTGGATTCAGGAGGAAAAAGACGAGGCTGAATCCCCAGGAGTCAATCTTTCACATGGCCTTATTTCAGGTGGTGCATTTGGCATATTTCTTGATGAAATCTCAATGGTAGAGGACGTAACCAGCGGCAGATTCCCAGACCCAGAACCTCGACGTCTACATCGAAACGCAGTTCGTCATGAGCGTCCAGTGTTCTTCATTGAACCCACGGCTGACGATGAAGAATGGAATAAACACCTCACGAATGAGGCCAAAGCCGCATCGCATTGGAAAAAATTACTCGGCATGATTTCTATTGGTGGAAAATGGAGAAAACGAGTGAAAAAGAACATCTTTGATGCACAGAAACCTCCCAAAGGCGTGTCTCCAAATTTGGGTTCTGCTGCTGTTCTATCAGCGACTTGGTGGGACTTATCAGAATGGATTGTCTCCCCTGAGGTTGGTCAAGCCCGAGATGCTCGATTTGCATCCCGCTTGCGAGGCGCCCTTGCTTCTCTTCGCTCTGCTCATGGTTCTGATGCAGTACTGCTTTTACCGTTGTATTTGCCACATCGTAATTCAGTTCTTGACGCATTAAATTCTCTTCCAGAACAAGAGGAGATTAGTTTAATCACAACATCATCCGATGGTTTGGAGGAGGAGTGATTATGTCGAAATCTGCGATAGAAGTTCGGATTGAAAATCAACTCGTCCGTTTTGTTCCGCCCACTCCAATCAATCAACAAGATGTCGTATCACAACTCGGTGGTCAACTCACAAGTGGTGTTGTGATCAAAGTTCTCGATCGTCCTCGAGCAACACTTGTAATCGACGGGGAAGGCAGAATTACTGTTCATGGAACTCACAGAGTTGATGCAGCACGTGCTGCCGCCAAGGAATTGATGTTGCGATTGGGTTTGAGTGATACCGGCCTTGAGACTGAACTCGGTCCTGTAATCGCCTCTTTCGACTTTGAACAGTCCCTTGACGTGACGAAAATTACCGGTGCTATCGGAGCAGGAACCTCATCTTATGACGAGCGACTTGGATGTGCTCTTCTTGAAGATTCGCGTCATAACTTGACACTCAAAGTATGGCCTAATGGACGATGCGTTGTCACCAATGCTCGTCACAGCAACATGGTTGCAATGGCAGCTGTTTATTGGCGAGACCAATTTTCTGACCACAAATTCTTCGTTGAAAGTGTGTAATGAGAACTTTTGGTCGGTTTTTTCCAATGCGTTGAAATCGCATGATGTTCAGCGGATGTTGAGGCTCACTCATGTCGGATGCTCGCACTTGGACTGGGCCGATATTGGACAATCATTTTCATTTGAATCGGAATGGGCGATTTCTCGATGCCGCTCGCGATTTCAAAAATGCTGGAGGCACTGACATCGTTCTTGTCCATTGTCCAGATTTTGCATCCCCGCCGGTCGATAAAAAGGGACATATTGACACCTACGAAGACACGATTAAAATGGCAGATGAGGTGCGAAATCATGTCGGTTTAGGTGTTCGAGTCGTTCTT
>JASLVU010000235.1 GCA_030741225.1 Candidatus Poseidoniaceae archaeon
TCTGGTTCTCTGGTCATTTTATCTGGAATGCCTTCAGGGAGGTGATCAAAATTTTCCCGAACCGTTTGAATTGAAGCAAAAACCTGAGGATTAGCGACATCGCCAAGCATCAACAATACTGCAGGTTCACCCTCATCAGCAAAGCGATGTGAGACAAGGTCGATGCCGATAGCCATATCACTCGACTCATCAAGGAAATCTTCGACTTCGAAATCACCTTCAAGGTTCGACATTGCCCATGTGGCTGGAATTGTGAGTAGTAATGCTGCGAGAGCAATCCAAAAAGCAACAGGCGTTCTTCCACAAAACTTTGTGACGGTTTGTAATTTTTCAACGGATACGATGTGTTTTGTTTTATCCTGAGTCGTTGGAATCGATCTCTTTTCCATCCATTCATCCACGCTTAATCTCAACAAAGGAGTCCACATTCCAGTGAGAAGGAATGCTGCTAAAATACCGAATCCTGCCTCAATACCAAAAGAGCGTAATGCAGCAACATCAGAGAACAAATTAGCTGAAAATGCGGCCATAGTGGTCACTGAAGTCAGCATGATTGCGAGACCGATTCTGTGCAAGGTGATTTGAGCGGATTCATTTGGTGATTTTCCAGCTTGTCTTTCCTCTTTATATCTGTGTAAAGCGTGGAGACTGTCATCGATTCCAAGAGCAAGAACGAGGATGGGTAGTAAATTAGAGAATTGACTTCTTGACAGCAAATCCCAGCCAAACCAATCAAACAAATTTGAGGCATGACCAATAAATCCTTGCATCCACAAGAGTGCCCCGCCCAACGCAAATCCAACAATTGCGACGTCAGACCATCTTCGTAAACTGATATACAACAGAAAAATGACCACAAGACCCATCAGCATAATGAGGCCAAAACTAGATTGGAGTTCTCTATTTACTTCAACGTTGATGCCTTGTCCAACAAGTAGCGTTACCGAGGTGTCGTCGTAACTTCTGATTCGCCCCTCAAGGTCCATGTAACTCCATTCTGCTGAACAAGGATTCTCTTCCACCGGGCAACTCTCAGCTGAGTAATTGGGTGGATGAAGAACGAGGCTTCCGCTATCAAAGCGGTATCCGCCCACCTGAAAACCATCTTCAAATCTGATACTTTTTTCAGAATGAGCATCTTTCCATGAAGGCGTCCAACCGTTTTCAATCAAAGCCGCTCGGTCTAATTGTACTAACAACCAAGTTGAACTTCCTGACCATCTCCCTTTCTGCCAGTTTGCGCCATCCCATGTTCCGTCGTTTTGTAATCTCCCCCCATCGTGCCCTATGACATTTGATGCAGTATCTGGGACGAAACCTCGATCCAGCGAAATCCATCGTAAGAAAGCCGACCCGTCGGCCATTGCCATTCGGTGTGCGGCGAGATCAATATGCGCCTGAGTTATGTTTTCATCGTCAAACTCAAGACATTCGAGTGCCCCACAATCGCTCCAATCAGCAAGAGGGGGTTCAGTACCACTTAGAGTAATTCTTGGAGCGGTGAGAATTGAAGAGTTATTCATGAATCCTCGAAAGATATCAACGACAGACATCACGCCATTGGTTTGTAATCCTGTGACATCGTTTACAAACGGTTTCATGTATTGAGAAAGAGTATGCTCTTGGATGACGTTGTGTTTTATGTCCAATTCCTTGAGTACGCTGAGGTTAAGAATACCTCCGTTTGGTGAGGTAACACCTTCCCATGGATTGCCAGAAGGGATGATTTCGGAAGCCTGCGCGAAGGCAGACCAATCGGGAGTGCCGTCAGATCTTGCAGATATTGGGGTGGATGAAGAGCCAACCATATCCGGGTCCCTCACACTAACGGCGAAGCCAAGTATAATCTCGGAGGTAGCAAATTCGTTATCAATAATTTCTTGAGCAGTTAGTTCTGGCGACTCGAGTTCATATGATTCCATGTCAATAGGTTCTAAGGCGGTAAGGGCGCCAGGGATCATGAATAATGTAAGCAAAAACATGGCGATATGAACCTTGTTTCGCCGAGGTACAATCCATTGAGAAAGCCGATGAAAATTTCGACTCCCTAATTGGGTATTTGTAGCCACAGTTGGCTTTTCCCCCATATCTTTCATAGACGGCTCATGTACCATGGTTTAGTTCTCATTGATAGAGTCATGTTTTCATGGATGAATTGAAAATGTCATGGCGCGAGGACATTTCAAGCGGGGGTTGCCAAGCTTGGTCAACGGCGCTGGGTTTAGGCCCCAGTCCTTATCGGTTCGCAGGTTCAAATCCTGCCCAC
>JASLVU010000236.1 GCA_030741225.1 Candidatus Poseidoniaceae archaeon
AACCTCCCGTTGTCAATGTGCCGCCAGATTCGGGATAACCTGCAATCTCCCCCATCCTCTTCAACAATGTGTGTTCAATGAGTGTTGCCAGTGGAGCAAGTTCATATGTGTACATCGATGTGTTTGTCAGTGCCGTAATGATTTCTCCCGCAAGCGCAACGGGACTTACGCCCCCCCACAACGGATTCATGAACTCTGCACGGTTTGTCTTAACACACGAGCGAAGATAGGTATCGACATCATCCAAGACAGAATCCATACCGTTACCTTCGAGTGGCAATTGAAGATCAGTGGTGCGGGACAGAGAGGCAGGAGGAGAATGTTTGGTGACTTTCCCTTGCTGTTCTGCTTCTCGAAGATATTGAACGACGCGTTCGGTTATGGCCTCTATGAATGCATCCAACTCCATAAGGCTCAATCTGTGCAACCAAAGGAGGGCTTTTAGGTTTCGTGAATAAGTTGATGCAAACGACGTGGAAGCATCTAAATTTTCGATTACTTTCAAGTGATTATGTCGTTTGAATTAAGAAAAATGCGTCTTGAATAAAAGTGGTAATGCAAGTATATTTACTTTTTAAAAAAGGAAATTTATACCTCACTTAGGAATTTTTTTATGTGCATGAGGAGAGTATCTCTTGGAAAGGACCACATTTGTGTAATTCCACCTTTTCGAGGATTAAAATACTCGGAAATTGCACATCCAGCAATCAAGAAGCATGCAGAATGCAT
This sequence comes from Candidatus Poseidoniaceae archaeon, assembly GCA_030741225.1. Lineage (GTDB taxonomy): Archaea > Thermoplasmatota > Poseidoniia > Poseidoniales > Poseidoniaceae > MGIIa-L1. Next base: position 730 of record JASLVU010000236.1, read on the forward strand.
ATTTCCCCAGTAATATTGAATAGTGGAGTGTGTTAGAGACTTCATGCTCGGCGAGATTGGCGACAAGTGGGTAGGAAGATTACAGCAACACGTAGCGAAAGATTTGCGAACAAACGGGTGGTCACAAACTGAGATTGCAAATATGCTCGGCTCCACACAGAGCACGATTTCGCGACAGATGCAAAAACCTCCTCTTCGACTAAACGCAAGTGCTGATGAAGCAACAATTGATGCATGGGGTACAGAACTTTCCCAAGCACTTTCTTTACTCGGCCCAGATTGCAAAGTTATTCGACAACGGCTCATCGTTGAATTTCAACTCAGTGGGAACAACACCTTGCGATACGACAAGACACTCACGGGGCTTAACCTTGATGCTGGACAGGAACAAAGAGCACTTCTTCGAAGACTTGAATGGGCCGCTGGACGACTTGATGTTCGTCGAATCGCGCAATCAATACCGGCTGTTGGGATGAATATTGCTGCTTGCAACGAAGGGGCATCATCAAAAAGCGAAGTTGCTGCTTTCCCAGGAAGAATTACGCTTGTTGAAGGGGCTTTAAGGCACCATGAAACGCCAACATTTGGATCTTCAAACCACCTTGCAAGTGTTCTGCTCTCAGTGAATTCTATTGAAAGTTCCAAAACAGCAATTGTCAATATACGCCCTCCACTTGCCAAGAACAGAGTCAATACATCTGCTGTTGCTAAGGCTTGTGAACAATTGGGTTATTCCTTCTCATTAAGCCCAAAAGCTGAAGTTGATGTAAACGAGAAGAGATTCGATGTTCTTCTCGACGAGGGAGACTTTGGATGGGAGCCAACGCTTTACATCGTTGCTCATAATCCACTGGAACTGGTCGACAGAACCCATCAACTGGTTGGTGCTCTTAAAGAGGCGACAGCATGAAATCCAGTTTGTTCATATCTGCTCTTTTCATGTGTTCAATGGTCAGTGGATGCCTATCGGGAGATTTTCGTTCAGGCGATGACGCACTTGACCCTTGCAATGATACGATCCCCGCTCGAGACTCAGATGGAGTACTGCACATTTTGACATACGATATATTCCAAGGCTACACGAATGATATGATTGAACAGTTTGTCAACCAAACCGGAATCGAAGTCGAAATTATTCGAACCGATGATGCGGGTGGAATTCTCGACCGAATGATGCTCACGAAATCCGCACCTCAAGCCGATTTGATGATTGGTTTAGACAACACATATTTGCCTACTGCCCTAAAGAATTGCCTGCTTATCGAACATTCTGCTCAAACAGAGAACTTCACCCAATCCTCGATGGAATTTTACGAGGGTCCACTTGCGATTCCGTTTGATGAAGGAGATGTATGTCTCAATTACGACGAAGATGCCTTATCGAATGCAAACATGAGTGTTCCAACGAGTTTATGGAACCTTACTGAGCCACAATGGAACGGTAAAATGGCATTCCCATCACCTATTACTTCGTCACCAGGAAGAGCATTTTTGGCTGCCACTCATGATTACTTCAATCACCA
>JASLVU010000237.1 GCA_030741225.1 Candidatus Poseidoniaceae archaeon
CCTCATTGCCTATCACCAACCAATGTCTCAATCACGCCTGGTTGAACTTCTCGGCCAGAAAGCATACGATTATGTCCGTGAATTGGCACAACTCGGCATGGTTGATCGCCGTAAAGATGGCAACACACGGCGTCTTTCGACGACTCGACGTTTCTCAGAAACATTTGGATGCCCGTATACTGACCGTAAGAAAGTCAAGAAGTGGTTCCGCGAACAAGTCAAGACGACGGGTCTGTTTGATGGGATGGAAGATGCAACCGTTTTGAAAGAAGAAAGTGAATCAGAAGGATTGATTCAAGCTACCCTTCCGTTGAGCGAAGAAGAGTGAATTTACTCTTCCCGTAAGGCTTTGAGAAGTTCTCCGACGAGAGTTTGAGTTTTTGGGCCCTTCTCTTGCTGTAGAAGTGCTGCAACAATTTCGATTTCTTCCCCGATAGCACCCGCTGACACCGCCATATTCCGAGCATGAAGTTTCATGTGACCTGCTTGAATGCCTTTGGTAGAAAGAGCGCGTAACGCACCTAGATTTTGTGCAAGGCCCGATGCAGCAATGATTCCAGCCAATTCTTGGGCAGATTCAACTCCAAGAATGGCGAGATTCGCCTGTGCCACGGGATGAACCTTTGATGCCCCTCCTACGATACCCACTGCCATTGGGGTTTCAATAACACCCACGAGATTACCCTCATCGTCTCTTTCCCAAGAGGTCATGGAACCGTACGACTCGTTGGAGTAGGCGGCCCAAGCATGGCAACCTGCTTCAATTGCTCTCCAATCTTGTCCACAAGCAACACCGACGCTGCTAATTGCGTTCATTACGCCTTTGTTGTGTGTGGCGGCACGAAATGGGTCTGCCATGGCAAAGTGCTGAGCTTCAAGAATTCCTTGGATAACTTGAACTCCATTTTCATAGGTGCCGTCTTCAGAGATTTCCTCAGGAGTAAACACAGCCCGGACTCGAGCCAAACGATGTGCTGCAAGATTGGAAAGGATTCGCAACTGCACGCGCCCTTTGGTGATATCTTCGAGTCGTGGTGCAATGAGTTCTGCCATAGTATTGACGGCATTTGCTCCCATCGCATCTCGACAATCGACAATAATGTGCACAATCAGCATAGGGCCACTAATTGAATCGAGTAGACGCGTTTCAATTCGTTTGCAACCTCCACCTAGGCGAATCATTGTCGATGGCAGACTGTTGCAAAGGTCGATGAGTTCTTGAGCGGCATTTTGTACACTCTTTTCCGCTTCTGTCCAATCGCTACAATCCAGTACTTGCAACTGAGCAATCATCATTGGATCATCAGAATTGGTGTGAAAACCGCCGTTTTTGAGGCATCTTTTGGCCATGTTTGAGGCTGCAGCGACAACACTTGATTCTTCAAGGCAGAATGGAATAAGGTAATGCTTTCCGTCAATGACAAAGTTTGTCGCAATTCCAACTGGAAGTGACATGGTGCCGATAACATTCTCAATCATTCGGTCTGCAGCCTCTTCACTAAGTGCTCCACAGGCTTCTAGTGCCTTGATTTGTTCGTCACTTAGGTTTGCCATTTGGGCGACAATTTCTCTTCTTTCAGAAACACTGTGGCGGAAAAAACCGCTTAATCGGCTGTTTTCGACTGGCATATGCGTACGTCCACTTCTCTCCACACGACAATACATCATCAAGCAATCGGCAGAAGAGGGCCTAATCGCAAACTTTGTTCAACTTTTATGTTGGGTTAAAAAGAGACGTTGTTAACGCGATTAACGCTTTGAATAACGCGTTAAAAACCGTTAATGCCGTGTTAATTTTCTTCAAATTACGACTTTGGCAAATGAATTAACGCGTACTAACAGGTCTCTGAAACTGTTGGACAGAGTGAAACATGAAATACCCAGACTTAACTGGGGGTGTATGCGAGTGATAGGGAAAGAAATGGACTTACCCCCAATGGAGACAAACCCATTCTACACTTTACCTCTTGAATCCACCGACACAGACCTTTTGGTAGGGCGCAATCACCTCCTACAGGTGCTTTCTCAGTACATGCAATTTCGTTCACATCGGCGTATTTTGTTGCTTGGAGAACATGGATCTGGAAGGACCTCATTGCTTCGCTGTGCCTCGAAAGCAGCACCTCTTACGATTTATATTGACCATATTACGCCTTCTGATGCTGGAAACAATCTTCTCAAAGAAATATGTTCTCATTTTGTTCATGCCAATGTACCGCAAAATCGAGTAGAGTTG
>JASLVU010000238.1 GCA_030741225.1 Candidatus Poseidoniaceae archaeon
CGAACGGCCACTGCAATGAGCAGTGCAACCGCCGGCAAAGCCGTGTTCTATTCTGGCATAACCGTGGCTATAGGGCTCATGGGCATGCTGTTTTTCACCAATACAAGTCTACCTTCGCTCGGAATAGGAGGAACGATTGCTGTGTTTATCGCCATGGTATATTCGACCATTTGTCTTCCAGCAGTAATGGCAATACTTGGCCCTCGAGTGAACAAATGGAAGGTACCGTTTGCCCTTGATATGTCGGCAAGAGACGACGGAGTCTGGGCTCGTATTGCCAAGCGAGTCATGGACCGCCCATGGACCGTGCTCATACCAGTACTGATTTTGTTGCTCGGTGCTGGAGCTCCTTTCATGTATGCTGAATTCTCCTTGTCATCATGGCAGGCTCTACCTCCAGACGACGAGTCGCGTCAAGGAATGGAATTAATCGATGAAAAGTGGCCAGACCAAGCAGCCAATTCTATTGCTATCGTCATTGACACCGCAGGACACGACCCGCTTGCTGAGGACAATCTTCGTTCAATGCACGCCTACATTACCGACCTCTTGAGCGATGACCGAGTCTCGGGAGGGATCGGCGTTGGTCTGCCTGACGCCTCAATGAGTGCGCAAGATGTTGTCGATTACTGGGCTGCACCTGCTGAATTCCTTTCTGCTGAAGACAGCATGACTCGTGAGAGTTTACGTGCAGCATTTGTCGGTGACAATGCTACGTTAATCTCATTGCAGCTTGTTGGTTCACAAACCAGCGTGGACTCGCGCCAGATGGTTGAATCTATTCGAGAAGACAGAGACAATTTCCTCGAAGATTTCGGTGGCGATGGCGACCGACTGATGGTTGCCGGCTTCGCTGCATACAATGCTGATAATTTACAAGCGATTGCAGATAACTTACCACGAGCGTTAGCTTTCATCTTGATTGCTACAATGTTCTTGATTTTCCTTCAAGTGAAATCCGTGATAATCCCTGTAAAGGCAATTGCCATGAACATCCTGTCCATTTCAGCATCGTTCGGTATGCTCGTGTGGGTGTTCCAATGGGGTTATGGCGAATCGCTGCTGAACTTTACGGCACAACCCATCGACTCTGGCAATCCAGTTATCATGTTCTGTATCGTGTTTGGCCTGTCGATGGATTATGAGGTATTGATGCTGTCTCGAATCCACGAAGAGTGGGAGCGAACCGGCGACAATACGCTTGCAGTCGCCAATGGACTGCAGAAAACAGGAGGACTCATTACCGGTGCAGCAGCAATCATGGTTGTCGTGTTCAGTGCCTTCGGGTTGTCCTCTGTCGTCATCCTCAAGCAAATCGGTTTGGGTCTTGCTTTGGCGATTTTTATTGATGCTACACTTGTCCGAGCACTGATTGTACCCTCGACAATGCGACTCATGGGTAAATGGAACTGGTGGTCTCCAAAATGGATGGAACGGATGTTTACCAGCAAAGATGTACCCGTTAATTCAATCGAACAAGAGTCTGAATGAGCTCAAAATTGACTTTTCAAAGTAATCTATTCTGTATCTGAATTTATTCCAGCATTCATATCTCCTACTATGGAACTATCTTGTATATTATAAGTAATATTTTGTACTATTGTCACATTTTTCCCTGCGTCTTCTAAATCCTGTTTTGAATCATTATCATGTGTTTCCGTTGTAGGTAATAGTTCCTGGTTTAGAGTGATTCCAGAAGATTTCGTATCGTTATTTTCTGTTTTTTCAATAAATTTTTGTTTACTAACAATTTTCTCCGCTAATTCATCCAAATCCGAATCCTTTTCCTTATTTCGAACAACCAAATACAAAATCAACGATATAAGTGAAATAATTAATGCAGAGATTTCCACAATGTCCATTGCAGCGTCCCAGTTCTCACCCTCTGAACCTGCATCGACCACATTACTGTCTGACTTTACGGGTTGTTTGTATTGAAGTTCGAATGAGATGTTGTCTTGGGGCGGAGAAAAGAACATACTTCCGGGATAGTGGGCAATAATTCTCCAAACGCCTGGACACGGTTGTCCTTCACAGGTTCTACCTTCAAATTCCCATTCAAAACCCGCAATTCCCTGTTCGTTAGTTGTTGAATTAATAACTAATTCAGTAACCCACTCTCCGCTGAAAGAATAATACTGACATTGGAAAGACACCTTTTCATTTTCAATGGCGAGGTCGAGTCTATCTCTTAATAATGCCACCTCTCCTACAACCAATTCACCTCCTGAAA
>JASLVU010000239.1 GCA_030741225.1 Candidatus Poseidoniaceae archaeon
CTTGTGCACCAACAGCAAGAGAATGTTTTACTGTACCGTCTACTTCCAGAGATTTCATCACTTGGAATACTTTTGCTATAATCCACATTGAGAAGAAACCGGAAACCGCCGCTACAGCTATAGCAAACAAATCGGCTCCTCCGCTTTGAGTGACTGCTAACCCGGCAATACCAAACATCATGATGAAACTCAGAATTCCTTGAATCGTCAACATGTGGAAAATGCCTTCAGCGCCCATGTCAAAATCGGTCTCAAAACCGGCGAATTCTAGCGCACCATCTGCAACGCCTCCGAGCAAGATTAGAATGAAGTATATGAGGAACAGAAAGGTGCCGATGATTGCCATTACGGCAAAGAGAACGTCGACTCCGGTAATCGAACCGAGACCAATTAAATCGAGAAGATTTGAAATTAAAGACATAATATCAATTGTTTATACCCGAGGCTTCTGTTCTTCAAGTTTCGCCTGTTGTAATCGCTGAATGGGGCGTATGTAAAAGATATAGTAGTGTCCAAACACAATCGGTCCAAGAGAAAGCCCGAACATCAGTCCAATTCCCCAGGACGGCAGATTCAGGGCCAAGCCAACGGCAACAACAATGAGTAGACAAACCAAAATTGAAGCTTTTTCGAGCACGATTAGAATGGGTGTGGCTCCTTCATTTACCCTGTCCTTCATGGTAAAAACATCACGAAGGCCCGACATTTTCGAGCCTCACGAGAGGAGGTCTGACCACGAGATTTCGCTTAACACAATGATTGCTAAGTACAAAACAGCAATGAAAAATGCGGGGTTGCGTCCTTTTTCGACCATTGCGTCTACTTGCATGAGTCTACCTTCAGGGTCACGAACAATAGCAGTCGATTCCGAGGTGATGTAATTTCCACCTTCGGTAAATTCTTTTTCGTTCTTGCTGCTTTGATAGAGTAGGAACACAATTGTACCAATGACGACTCCAACACTTGGCCCAAACAAGGAGCCTAAGGCCGAATTAAACTCTGCCCACATTGCAGCAGTGAGATAAAGCCCGAGTCCCGCAGTAAGAAGGGAGATGAGGCCTTTGCCTTTTCTCTGACTTGTCATGTTGAAAGCGTCCATGATATATCTAAGCAGTCGCCCTTTTTCAATACTACCCCGTTTCAAGTCTAGCAAACATGATGTTGAAGAACTACGGGTCTATGCATGCTCATGGCTCAAGCGAGGTACGCAATAGCGGGTCAGCCGGTAACACATTCATTGTCGCCTCTTTTGTTTGGACTCGTTGTCGCAAACCTAGAGAAATTCAAGGATCGTGTTGATTTCAAATTCGCCTCTTCATCACTTCATTTAATCGAAACTAAGAGTATTGAAGATGCCTTGGGATGGAGTTATTCCGAGGCAACACCTCGGGTTTGTAACTGGGAATATACCGGGGTTCCATTTGGTAAATACCGTACTGAAACCCTTGTTAGCAAAGCGATTGCTCATGCGGTTGAATTCGAAGATTGCGAAGCAATGCTTGTATCGAAATTTGATTCAATGATTGACCTTACTCCTGGTGCTTACAACCTTTATTTCGAACAGGCTGTGAAACAAAATCTTCCCACAAATGTGCTTGAGAATGAAGTCTTTCTTAACCTCACATCTCCACTCAAGCATCAACTTTCCAGTGATGCAATTTCTGCGGTCGATGACTCAATGAAGATTCAGTCCGTTAATTCACTTCGTTGGGACGGACGCTCATGGTGGTGTGCAGGTGTCGATGGTTTGGGCATTGTATCCTTGGCCAACCATTTTGGAGTTTTTGCTGAAAAAGGCGCCGTTTTAGGTCTATGCGGTGGAGGTGGCGCTGCACGGTCTACAGCCAATGCTTGGATTAATGCTGGCGGCAGAGTCCGAACATTCCTTGGCAAAAGGAAGCTCGAATTTCCCACAAAGACAGAATTTGATGTTTCATCTGATCCACTTGACTTGGCAATAAATTTTGATGACACGCCTTGTATGTCTGATGATTTTTTGGCGTGCACATACCAAATTAACCCCTCGTATTCCCGTTTTGAAGGAGATTTGCAAACGCGATTCGAATCGTTACAATCTCAACCTTTGGACGGACGCTGGATGTTGGTAGCCCAACATCTCGAGGCTTGGAAATGCTTGTGGGCTCCTCAATATGCTCAACTTCTTCCTTCAGTTGGGCTCTTACTCACTCAACTGGTTCAT
>JASLVU010000023.1 GCA_030741225.1 Candidatus Poseidoniaceae archaeon
GTCCGAAAGTATGGAGAAAAATTGCTCCATAGCCTCTGATTGTTCCATTGACATGAGGCTGTGAACGATATCAGAGGAATCAATAATACCGAAATATGCCGCAGTTTCATCGACATCAATTCCGGTAGGCATTGACGCCCCTTCAAGTTCGTTTTCCGACATGACTCCTCCCTCCTTTTTGTTCCCAACTGTATCGTGTTCTTGAGTATGATGCTCCAAAATGCTGATTGGTGAAATTCATCACTTCATTAGCGACTCCTACCTATATTGAATATTGCTCGTGATTGGGGAGCGGACCATCCTGTCTGTTGTAGTTGCATTAAAATCGTACGTTCATTTTCTCCATCAGCTAGAGATTCTTCAACCCAGTCAGCAGCAGCTTCTCGGTCATCTGCTTGCCAGTCCTCGAATATGGACAAATCAACTTTCAGCTTCGCTTTACGAACCTTTGCTGAACCTTCGGATTCAGCAGACGGTTCAGGCTCCTCATTGAACGAGGTGGATTTGGATGGTTGTGGCCGAGGTTTAGGAGTGCTTCGAGCAGGGCCACTCGGTGGTTTTGCCTTACCTGGACCGCTCATCGGCGGACCGCCACTTGGCCCACTCTTCGGGGAACCTGACGGGCCGCGTTGGGGTGGACCTGATGCGGGACCGGTCGCCTGAGCAGTTTGGTTTCTTCGTGGTTGAGTTGTTTGGGTTCTTTTGTTAAGGAAGGAAAGATTGTCTTCCTGTTCATCATCATCCTCATACTCCCAATCATCATCTTCATCATCATCGTCTAGGCCGAAATCATTTCCTCGTCTGCGAATGATTACAACAGCAACAATCAATATCAAGAGAACAACTGCTCCTCCAATAAGTATACCTGATGATTCAAGAATCGAGGATGTTTCATCATCGGTTGATGCTGATTTACGCGGACAACCATCGGTAAATCCATCTTCACCAGCGGGTTCATCCGGACATATGTCCATGTTGTCGAAGTATCCGTCACCATCCGAATCAATCTGACTCGGAACACATCCATTCTCATCGATAGAATCTTTTTGCGAATAGGGTGTATCAGGACATAAATCAGGAGAGGTTCCGCTGATGTTGTCGCCTAAGCCATCGTAATCAGCATCTTCCCATTGTGTTGGATTGCCAGCAAGCCCTGCAGGCTCAAATTCATCACGATAGCCATCACCGTCATCTAGACAACCAAAGTAATCCACATATGAAGTCCCAGCTTCGGTAGGACATGCGTCAGACTGGTTGCCCTGAGCATTATCCCCATAGCCATCTCCATCTTGGTCAAACCACTGAGTGCCGTCGGTAGGGAATTCGTCTCCCGATTGATTCTCTCGCAGACCTGTGATTGGGTTCAATGTGTATGTGTATGTTCCAGCAAAGCCGTCACCATCCAAATCCAATTCAAAGGCCTCTTCGTCAGTACATCCATCAGAAAGCACCGGGTAATTTGCAGGCGTGTCAGGACATGCATCATCCAAATCTGATACACCGTCATTGTCGGTATCACGTTGTGAAGCAGAACAGCCGTTAGCATCGACATCATCCCGTTCATCGGGCAAGGTTTCTGGACAGAGATCTGATGGCCCCGCAACATTATCCATATCATCATCGGTCAACAACTGTGCCTCACTGCAGCCATCCGAATCAACCGTTTCTCCAAGTGGAGTTTGCGGACAGAGATCTGCATCGTTCTTGACGAGGTCTTCATCATCATCCAATTGATTCTCGGCACAGCCAACTGAATTCACTTCAAGGCCTACGTCTGTACCTTGGCAAAGGTCTTCAGCATCTGGAACAAAATCTCCATCTTCGTCCGAGTCATCGACGAATCGACAACCAATTCCAGTTCCATCAACGAATGGGCTTGTGCCGTTAAGAATGCCAGCAATTGTTGGACATTCATCTGCTTGGAATCCTTGGGAGTTGTCGCCAAAGCCATCACCGTCAAAGTCGAGCCATTGAGTCGACTCAGTCGGGAATGCGTCTTGTGAATCCATCCACCCGTCGCCATCCGTATCTGGACAACCGGGGTTCGGTGAAGTCGAATTACCAAACACTCCGGGGCACCCATCGAGAACAAGATTACCGCTGTTCAAAACAGGATTCTGGGTTTTGCTCTGATTGCGCAATTCTGGTGGATTACAGCCATTGGCATCTATCGATGAAGGGTCTGTGATATTGCTGTCACCGCAATAATCTTGGAAATTAAGGACACCGTCGTTGTCGTCATCTGAAGTTCCGTTCCATGAATCTGTCCACCTGTCAGGATAACCATCAGAATCATTATCTTCAGCTGCACCAATGACTGCTGGGAATTTGTCAGGATTCGTTGCTCCATCTGAACTGTTGTCTCCGTATCCATCACCATCGGAATCTGCCCATTGCGTTTCGTCATTAGGCCAAGCGTCTGCTCCAAGAGAAGCATCCCAAGTAAGTCCACCAAATACTGAAGGGTCGGATGAACCGTCTTTATCCGAATCGACGCAACCGTTTCGGTCTCGCCACGATTCACCATAAACAAACTTGCAAGCATCTCCTTGTATTGGGTCAGCGGAGTTGTCACCCCAACCGTCACCATCATAGTCAGCGTATTGTAATGCATTGTAAGGGAATAAATCACCGTTCTCTTCGCTGTCGTCGTATTCGGTAATACAGCAATCTGGGCCAGAATTGTCGCCGTACCCATCACCATCAGAATCAAGGGCAAGTTTCCAATTGAAGATGAAGACATCGCCATCTAGATAACTCACATCGTTGTTTGACCAACCGTCTTGATCGTAATCTCTGCAGCCTTTCCGATCTATCCAAGAGACTCCAGAAACATCATTGCAAGCATCGTCTACATCGGCATATCCGTCGTTGTCGTAGTCAAGGCAACCGTAGGTGGACAACGATGATGCGCCATTTGCTGAGGGGCAAGAGTCTGCCAGCGGCCCCAATGCGTTATCGCCGTAACCGTCGCTGTCATTATCCGACCATTGATTTCCAAGATGCGGCAATTCATCAACCAAATCAAAGACAAGGTCACGGTCAGCATCAGGATACATTCGCAACACTTCGATGTCCCATACGATGCTGTCTTGAATTGCGAGGTGGAGCGTTTCATTTGAATCGGTATACAACCCAACACTTCCAGTGGCAGTTACGTCTCCGAAAGTTAGACTGTTCCAGTGGTACGAGGATTCATTGATGTCAAGACTGTTCCATGTCAGCAAATTGGATTGACCTACACTCGTCATGAGAATGATATGCTCGCCCATGATTGAGAGATCCCATGCCCCATCAACGGTGGATGGAGGTTGTTGGCCGAAAGAAGTCCAATTGAGAGGCCCATTGCGGAGATACAGCACATCGCTGCTCGAATCAGCACGCACTGCCAATGCGGGAGATGAGCCTCCCACCAAATCAAGATCAAAACTGTTGATAGTTCCGGTAGGTTGAGAGAGGTTCGCAGTGGCCTGCCAAGATGAATTCTCAGCCCAAGAAGACTGGTTCCACGCTCTCTCGTAGACATTCAAAACTCCAGTTGCGGTGAGAGTCGACACAATCAACACACCATCATCGGCCTGAACCAAGGAAATGTTGGATGAAAGGTCGGTGAGAGTGGTAATCGTTGTTGAGTTGGTAACTGAAGATGTTGTTCGGTTGTAGATGTGAAGTCCAAGAGACGGGGGCGCTACACCGGGTTCTGAGTCACTGATCAATGCAACGGCTACATCTCCATTCGGAAGATAGAGGGCCGAGAATCCTTCAGAAACAGAATCACTGCCACCTACCGAGGAGATGGACCAGCTACCATCGTAATGTGCCAGAGACAATTGATTATCGGTTGAATCTCTATACACGAGAGTGGTTGCATCATTGCTGTCAGTCAAGACGGAAATAGCATAATCAAGATTGACGTTCGCAGTAACCTGAGAATTACTCCAACCGTTATTGTCCTCAAGAGATACCCAAATCTGGTATCCTGACGCTCCGGTAGGGATTGCATGTGCTAAATGCTGGTGTCCATCTGAGTCAAGTGCGGAGCCAAGGAACTTACCCTTTGTTCCGGACGAGGAGATACTCTGTTCAACTGCAGTAAAACTGGATGTTGTTTGTACCTTGAGGCCTTGGCCGCCTTCGGTTGAAAGAATGAACGGCCGTCCGGAACTGGTGCCTGAATAGGCGTATGATGTAGCGTTTGAAGAATTAGAAGCAACTGTTTTGTCTACCCAAACTCCAGTCGCTGTTCCGTCATCAACATGCTCGACAAAATGCAGCGATTCATCGTTGGAGAAAGAGAGCAGCATGCTTGCCTCACCGCGGCTTGAGGTTGAAAGTTCGAGGAATTCCAATTCATCGTAGTAAGTGAAAGATGTTGATTCCCAATCCCTTTCCGAATACAAATCATGAGAAACTTGATGCTCTTGTCCAACAGAACTTCGAGAACTCAAACTCAGTTCACTCAATCCATCGCCATCCAAATCTCCAAGTGTTGACATGGATAAGCCAACATATTGTTGGGAACTGCCAGTTGCTAACAACTCGGAAGTTGCAGTCAACCCAGTTGGGGAACCCAGATGGAGTTCGACTTTGCCTGAGCGAGATGCGTGCAAATACATCAGCAACACATCGTCATAACCATCTTCATTGACATCACCTGCACTTGCAAACATCCGACCGAGCATATCGTTTGCAGATTCACCGGAACGAGTCCAATTTGGTTCAACCGAGTGAATTCCGTTTGGAGAACCGTGGTAAAGCCACACTTTGCCTGATTGATAGCCTTCCGAGCCGTTGAACGGTTCGGAGAACATCATGTCGTCAAAACCATCTGAGTTTACGTCGCCGATGTAGTCAATCGTATAACCAAACATATTCCCCTGTATAATAGAGGATATTTCCTGGTCTGCACTCCCGTTGACCCCAAACGATGAACCGAAGTAAATTTGAATCACAGGATAGCCGGTAAAGGATTCAAAATTGACAGTGTTCGATATCAACAAGTCGTCAAATCCATCACCGTTCAAATCGCCTGTACCGCTGATTGACTGTCCCAAACGAGTGTCGGGTTGGTCTTGGGTAATGTTTCGAATGAAATTCATTTCCGAGGAATTACCCTTGAAGATAGAAATTTGCCCTTTGTGAACTGCCTGAGTCGTTGCTATAATTTGGGTAAAATTACCTGATACAACTGCCAAATCAGCGAATTCATCGCCGTTCATTGCTGGTACTGCTTCAACTTTCCAACCAAAGCCATCACCGTCATTACCGGATAGATTCCACCATGATTGCTGGGAAATACCAGACTGTCCACCAAGGAATATTTCTACGACCCCATTGTCACCAGTTCCGTTCGAATACGATGCATTCCACCCAGGGGAGCCAACTGCAACATCGGGATACCCATCTGCATTGAAATCAGCAACTGCAAGTCCGGTTCCAAACCGCTGTCCCGATTGATTTCCTTCGAGGGTTTGAACACTTGACATCAATCCCGTTGAAGAGCCCATTCTCACCGAGACGCGGCCGACTTCCTCCAATGAAGAAGAATATCCTGGGTCTGAAAATATAAAATCGTCGTAACCATCAGAATTGATGTCGGCCATTTCAGAAAGGCCTTCATCGGAACCCACCGATGCTTCAACCGAATCAAAAGGCACTGGATTGATTCTACCTTGGTCTTGTCCAAGTAGACTGCGCAGCAATTGAAGCGTCGTTTCGCCGTTCGATTCAGTGGATGTTACTATTTGTTCAACCGCGTTTGTGTCAAGCCCCATTCCAAGATGATGGGTGAGATTCGAATCTCTGAGCAAGACCCTCCGGTCATAGGTCGTTCCATCGTAACGGATCAAACGAACTTCTTCATTGGCCGTATACAACAGATGAACCGTTTCTTGGTCATCCATCTGCATTGCGATTGATTCTCCGACAGGGCCAGAATCGAGCAGTGAATGACTCCAATAATTACCACTGTAGTTAAGTTCCCATAACGAGCCATTGACGTCCCTGAAAACTGCATATTCAAGTTGTTGACCAGGATACAATACCATTTCTAAATGGGTTGGGTGAACATCGTAAAGAATGGTTATTTTTTGCCAAGTCAAATCAGTGAAAACCGAATTCGGGAAAGCAATGTGAGCTGATTTTATGTTTGGTCCGTCAGAGTAAAGCACATACTGGCGACCATTCTCATTTACGCCAAGAGCACAGTCAACCAACGGAGAGGTTGAATTTGATGGCGCCACAGTGTCCACATGATACATGGTCCAAGCCGATTGAATTGTTCCTGTTGAAAGGTCGCCACCGTCAAAAGAACCGACATAGACGCCACCTTCTTCAGATGTCCAACAGACATCAAATCCTTCATCTGCTCTCAGAACAAGGTCAGGAGTGCCCATTGTTTGGCTTGTCAGTGTTGGAAACACTTGTGAAATCCAAAAATCAAGTGCGGATTCCTCACGTACAGTCGCACTGTCAAGGCCGTCAAAAGACAGAGTTGTGCCAGCAAAATCATGGCCATAAGCATCATGGAGAGGCACATAGGGGCTGCTGGATTGAACAATTGAGTCATTGAACTCAAAATCTTCTGCCGCAGGATTTTCAATCAAGGGAGAAAACAAATGGACGAGGAACAAGGCAGACAACAGCAGAGCAAGAGCGGGAAAGGGTCTACTCGCCGTCCCCGCCATAAAGCCATGTCGACCGCCTTCCTTGAAAACGCTTCTTGACAATTGTATCTCTTGACCCCCTAAGGGGGTCAAAAATCATATGCTGAAAATTTCAAACAAATTCGATTGTTTTGTCAATAGGAGCCTGCTGGTTCGTCCATGGCCGAACACCATTACCTCATCGTTGCCAATGGTGATTGGCCCAGTATCGAATCATTGCGTTCATTGACGGAATCTTCTTCAAAAATTATCGCATGTGACGGTGCAGCCGAGCAGTGCATCGAACAGAAGATTCCATTCGATGTCGTTATTGGAGACATGGATAGCTTATCTGAGGGATTCAAATCACAATTGAACCAGAGAAATGACGTTCAATTCATCGTTCAAGAAGGGCAACAGGAAAACGATTTGGTAAAGGCAATGAAGTGGGCAATCGAAGATGGTGCTCAGCACATTGATGTTGTTGGAGTTGAAGGTGGTGAAATCGACCATCAATTTGCTGCGATATTGGCTCTATGTGAAGTGAAATTCTCAGCCCGCATTCACACCACGAAATCAACCGTTGAATTGATTGAAAAATCAGGTTATTACAATGCCTCAATACCTAAAGGCTCAACCTTTTCGTTGTTCGCTGTTGGAGAAGTGAAAGGACTTTCCGTTTCTGGATGCAAATGGAATTTGGAGAACAAATCGATGCACCCTGGCACCCTTGGATTGCATAACGTTGTGACTGAGAATTGTCTCGAAATTCAATACACATCGGGCCTCTTACTGCTTTTCTTGAATCGTTGAAGAAGGGAGATGTCTTCGAAGCATTTCTGAATACGACCCTTTGCCGTCCCATTGCTGAGCAACAACATCAATTCGCGCTTTTTCCAATGTAGCCTCTAGGCCACCCCAATCTTCGATCAAGCCAAGTTTGAGTGCGGCGCGAGGCGTATAACCTGGCAAAAAGTTGCGCCACAGAAATGGTACGCGCCCTGGAGTCACGCGATTTACCATTCGTACAATCGATGTGTTGCATGTAGTGAGCAGCGAATGGTACCATTCGGGGTTTTGAGCCAAGTTGTTGGCTTTTTCAGCCATCCGCAACAGCATGTGCTTGTCTTTCTCCGGCGGAGTAATTGCGCGGAACATGTAGTCCTTGTTACCTCGCGCGTTGGTTCGTAATCCGGTCATATCGCTTTCAAGAGCAACCAAGAGATACAACTCATAGTTTCTCCAAAGACCATCCCAAGGGTGGTAACGATGCTTGACTCTCCTGCGGGCTTCAAATGAAAAGGAGAGGCATGTGCCGTCATTGAATTCAAAGGTCAGATATGTGTGTGCAAGGCCGTGCAAGGAATGGAAATGATCGACGATGAACCAAATATCCTTCAATTCCTCTGTATCAATTTCCAATTCATCAATCCAGTTTTCATCTCTGTCTTTGGTCGTTCGCCAGAAAAAGTTTCGCACATTGCGGAAAGTGATTTTTGACCCGTTAATCTCTGCAGTAGTAATCATTTCACAATCCGAGTTCCATTGCGCCTCAAGTTGAGGGCGACGAGGACGAACACGGACAAACCAAATAGCGTAAGGAAGAAGAATGAAAATTACACTCCCAAGAAGCAAAATCTGAAACAGCGGTTCCATCAACATCACCACTTGTGCCAAATTCGCAATTGTGAATCCCACCAATCGGTGGTTCCATCTGGGTGTTGGCGCCAAAGAATGCCTTCCTCATCGGTGAGAGTTGGCATTCCCTGCGCATCGGGAGAACCGTCAGCAAGAATCATTGGCGTTGGACCCAAGTCTCGTAAACCGTCTGGAGCAGATTCATCCTTAACCCGAACCAAGAGGACAAACACGACAATACTTACCACCAGTCCGAGGATTCCGATTGAAAACCAACCAACTGATTTGGTTTCTGTTTCATCACCAAATGAGCGACTAGGTAAGGTTGCAGCCTCTTCATCGGTCAAATCTAATCCTGGTAATCGTACTAAATTAACGCCATGGACAGTGCGTATTTTCTCGTTATTGATGACTTCCAAAGTAACCAAATGAACGCCTGCGGGCAAGACAGAACAGTCGTAGGAAGTACTGCTGTTTCCATCCAATACAGTCCCTTGAACTGTCCAAATTTTCTCAAATGTTGTAAAGTCGACATCAATCATGTTTGGAATCATCGTAATCAAACACGGTTCATCGGTGTTGTTCTGATTTCCGAAAACATCGAGGGAAAAAGCAGGTGCTGGTCGATTGTTGATCGTGAGATTCAACCAAGATTCAGCAACTTGTCCCAAATCATTCCTGTATGCTTCTTTGAGCAAGTAATCCCCTGCTGGCCAATGCGAGCAATCCAGTATAGTTTGGTTATCCAAGACCGTGAATGGAGCTCCAGAAAAAGTTCTGATTCCTGACGCATCATATCTTGGACCGGTCTCGTCAGCAAAAATTCGATTTATCTCACAATCATCTCCAGTCTCAATCCAACTTGG
This sequence comes from Candidatus Poseidoniaceae archaeon, assembly GCA_030741225.1. Classification (GTDB taxonomy): domain Archaea; phylum Thermoplasmatota; class Poseidoniia; order Poseidoniales; family Poseidoniaceae; genus MGIIa-L1. Next base: position 9,149 of record JASLVU010000023.1, read on the forward strand.
AGCATCTAAATCCAGTGTGATCTGAGGTGTTTGAAGTGCAGGTTTGAGAACATATGTTGGCAGAGCAACACTGGTGATTTTATCCCCATCTTTGTCGATGAAATCAAGACGCAAAGAATGCTCGCCTTCAGACCAAGAATCATAGACAAGGCTTGCGTTTGACTGACCTGTGAAAGCCATATAACGGTCTTCTCGAACCTCTTTATCCTTGTGAGTACCGAATAGTCGTAGCTCAATCTCACTCCATTCTGATGTTGTGTTCAAAATAACGACGATTCGAATAGCATCAGGCTCGCCATCTTGATTCAAATCCATCGTGTCGTTTCGCAACGCCACCAAAGTCAAACCTTCGGCCGCAAGAGCATCGTCGCTTGATTCGGCTTCTGCATGTTGAACAAGTCCAACCGGAGCCATGAAGCAACCCAAGAGCAGTGCAACAAGAACAAAGGGCAGCGTTCGTAAAGAATCACCCATTGGATTCACCACCTTGTATCTGTTGTTCCACGACCGGTTCTAAACCAGCGGGTACGGGCAGGGGAGGTAAATCTGCGAGAGGAATCATCGCCTCTGGTGGAGGCATGTCCATCGTTAGCAAATCGAGATTGGCTGTATCTTTGGATTCAAACAACTCGTCTTCAACCAACTCGTTATCTCGCCCCATACGGACAATAAGAGCAAGAGCTGCGCCCAAAATAAAACCAAAGCCAATGACCAAATAAGTCAGCCAAGATGCTGCTGGGTCCTCACCCAAAATTGCTACTGCAGCAGCAAATTCTCCATACGAATCCGACCAACCGTCTCCATTTGAATCAACACAACCTTGAGTGTCGCGCTTCGAGATGCCTGATGAATCCGGACAATCGTCACGTAGGGCTCCAAGAGGCACGTCGCCAAATCCATCACCATCAGAATCTCGCCATTGAAGCGATTCGGTTGGGAATGAATCTGCTGAGCCGTAGGGGTGGGCAGGCCAATTGTCTGTAGGGTCAGACCAACCATCGCCGTCGGTATCTCGACATCCCAGGCGGTCAAGGATTGATGTTCCTCGAACTTCAGGACAGGCATCGCCTTGGTTTCCGTTAGCATCATCACCAAAACCGTCGCCATCAGTGTCTCTCCATTGCGTTGGTTCGTGAATGAATGAATCTCCCAAGTCAGACCAACCATCGCCATCGGTATCCGGGCATCCCCAACGGTCTCCGCCCATCGAGGGGCCTACCGATGTTCCTGCTTGACTCGGACAAACATCTGCAGTCGTTCCTAGCGGGTTATCGCCACGACCATCTCCGTCGATATCGTGCCATTGAGTGTGGTCCATTGGCCATGCATCTCCTTTTCCACCGGGGCTGGCCAACCATGAATTGGTTGGGTCTGACCAACCGTCTTCGTCGCTATCAGGACATCCCCAGCGATCGAACGTCGATGTCCCAAGAGTGGTTCTGCAACCGTCACCGCGATAGGCGAGCCTGAAAATTTGACCATCAAAATACTCGAGATTATCGCCGTAGCCATCGTTGTCAGTATCGAACCATTGACTTTCATCGTTCGGGAACGCATCTGCAAAACCGTCGGGGTGAGAAATCCAATCGTCGGTTGGGTCTGAATAACCGTCCTGATCAACATCACGACAGCCAAGGCGGTCTGCATAGGATATCCAACTTGATTCCACTTCTTCAGCCGTTGAAAAGACGCATACATCACCCTCAAAACCATCGAGGTTGTCACCATAACCATCGCCATCGGTATCACGATATTGTGAGGGGATGAATGGGAAGTCGTCGACTTGAGATGCACCATAGGTCTGATTGTCACCCCATCCATCTTCATCTGTATCCCTCCATTGAGTTGGATTATCTGGGAAATCATCGATGAGCAGAGCTCCTTCTGTTTGGTTATCACCCCATCCATCATAGTCTCGGTCTCGCCACTGCGAGGGTTCAGCAGGGAATGCATCTGCTCCGTCGGATTGAGTCCAGTTGAGGTCGCCATCTGAGAATCCATCGCTATCAGAATCCGTACAGCCGTATCGATCGCCTATCGAAGTTCCTGAAATGAAAGGACAAGCATCGGGTGTGGATGCGTTGAACAGCCACATACCTATGCCCCAATTCGCTCGGGAAATATTCCATGACTCATCCTCCCAATTGTCTCCGAATCCGTCATCATCAGTATCGTTCCATTGGGTTGCATCGAGTGGGAATGCATCTGCAAAACCTGCCGGATGCGAGTACCAAGGTACAACGCCATCCAGTCCGCCCGGATCTTCGTCTGAATATCCATCACCGTCACTATCAAGGCATCCAAAACGGTCTTGCAAAGAATAACCGCGTCGGAAAGGACAGTGGTCGCCTTGGAAGCCTTCTAAATTATCACCGTAGCCGTCATTGTCACTATCGAGCCATTGACTCGAATCACTTACAAAAGCATCCGCTCCGTTTTGAGGACCCCAGCCTGCGTCAGGGTCTGACCACCCATCTCCATCGGCGTCTGCACAACCTTTGCGATCGTTTGTTGAAGTGCCGACAAATTCATCGCAATCGTCGTCATTATCGATGAAACCGTCTTCATCAGTATCCCTATTCGCCTTGTCGATAGACGGAGTAAGCGTGTAATCGAATCCGTCGTTGCACCATGAATCTTCAGCCTTTATTTTAACGTAAACAAAACTCGCAGTGTTTACAGTCGTAGAGAGTACCTTAGATGCTGAATTATCATCGGCAGCCGTATCGGCAATCGTGCCGCCTTGAGCGTCCAGAAGTGAGAAACGGCCAGTCCATCCGTCATTTGGACACCACCAAGCAGGACCGTTCATGGATCCAGAAAAGGCAACCTGTACAATGTCTCCTTTACGCACCTCTATCTTCCAAAAGTCCTGCTTATCCTTGCCAGCATCGCAGTCAGGGTCGCACACATAACCGTTTGATGTGACGCCATCCGTGAGTGGATTTGCGCTTTGGAGGTTGTCGTCCGCAGCAACTGGAGGGAGCATTGACAACATCATCGCGGCGAGGCAAAGGGCCATCAGTCGCCTCGCGAGCATGAACATCCAAGAGGCCGTATGCCTATGAACACAACGCATCATCAAGGACAACGAACTCGCGTTGGAAAAGAGGAAAAAAAACGGCCGATTAAGCTTGGATGAGGTCGAGATAAATCTTCTCATACGCTTCTGCATTGTGTTCGTAGGTGTAATGATTAAGAACTCTATTTCGACCTCTTTCAGCCTGTTCAGTTCGCCCATTTGGGTCTTCTAATGATTTGCAAACGGCGCGAGCTAAATCCTCAGGATTTCCGGTTTCAAACAATTCGCCGACGGTCGAGTCAATCATTTCAGTAAGTGGAGGTTGGTCAACGGTCACCACTGGAGTTCCGCTGGCCAAAGATTCGAGAGGGATCAAACCTTGTCCCTCATAATAGGAGGGATAGACGACCAAATCAGCGCTTCGGAAATGCTGGGCTAATTTTTCAAAAGACATTCCTGGTCGGATGAAAACCGCATGGCCAACGCCAAGTTTTCGGGCTTGTCGCAGCAATGTTTTGCCCATGTGCCCCCGTCCAATGATGCATAACCGAGCGCCCGGAAATCGTTCGAGAATGGATGGCATTGCACGCAGTAAAGTCCGGTACCCTTTTCGGGCCACAAGGCGGCCGACAGCAAGAAGTAAAGGCGTCTCGTGTGAGGGCCTACCGCACAATGCTTCTTCATCGGCAGCATCGTATTCTTTTCGCAATGCTTCATGCTCCAATTGTTCTTCCTCATCGTCGGTATTCAAAGGCCTGAACACGAGATGGTCTACGCCATAGAGCACTGTTTCACATTTCCAGTCATCTGGAGGCGAATACCACCGTTCGAATTCTTGTTTCGTAGACTGACTGATTGCAACACAAACTGAAGATTCGTTAACGCCTGCTCGTTCATATTTTGCATACCACTTTGCAGTCGTTAGAATGGCGAGATCGTTTGGATTTTTCCAAGTTGCAGATTCTCTGTGACGGGCAGCAAGACGCATCCCTTCTCGCTCCCCAATCCAACTGCCATTCAATGCTGATACGACAGGAGCAATGTCCTTTTCAACAGCCTGATATTCTTTTTTTGTCCAACTCACCAATGGAAGTAAAGTATGAACGACATCAACCGGTTCACGCGCATGAAGTATTTTCAGTGCTGACAAGGCATTTTTTCCGTACGAACGTGTGAAAGCCATAGGTGCCTTGAGCCAAGGAACTTCAATTACGGATACGCCCTGTTGTGCAGGTGCTCTGCCCTTGTGCGTTCGAGTAATGATACTCACGCGATGACCACGCTCAGCCAAATGCCCCGCTAAATGATACACGACAGAACCTATTCCACCCCATCGGGGTGGATATTCTCCCGACACCATGGCGATGTGCATACACTTGGGACAGGTGAAGGTGGTTTCAATGTCACCGACAATTACTCACAAAAAGTAGACTTTTGAATCCAATGCCTTCAAGGAGGTGAGGATTCTCGGAGAGTCATGGGCGAAAAACTCCCTGTTACGGTAACCGTAATACTTCCCACTCGTAATGAGGAAGAAGCGTTGGGTCCAACCCTTGATGCTATTCCTCGAGGTTGGTGCAAAGACCTTGAGATTATGATTGTTGATGGCAACTCATCAGACCGTACTCGAGAGATTGCTCTGGAAAAGAAAATTCGAGTTCATCTTGAACCGAGAAAAGGCTACGGTCGCGCATACAGAACCGGTTTTGATGTCGCCAAAAACGACATCATTGTCACCATGGATGCGGATTGCACCTATCCTGCAGAATTGGTTCCATCTCTAGTGAAACGATTGCTCGATGACGACCTCGATTTCATAACTTGTGATCGCCTTTCATTGGCTGAAGAAGGGTCTATGCCTGGCATTCATGGATTTGGCAACTGGGCACTTTCTTTCACTGCAAGGCTTCTTTTCGGATATGGAATCAAAGACTCTCAATCCGGAATGTGGGTCTTTAGAAAATCGATTTTCAACAACGATGCCATGCGCCCTACAAACGACGGAATGCCGCTTTCGGAAGAAATGAAAATCCTTGCTCGCCGCGTACTTGGAAAAGAAAAGGCAGTGGAAATATCAGTCCCATACCGCCCTCGCGTCGGTGAAGCAGAAATTCACACATGGGGCGACGGATGGAAGAACTTCAAATTCCTGTTCGCTCGAAGGCTAGGTTTGCATCGAACACTTTCACCATGGGGAGGTCGTTCTTCAAATCCGGACTCATTGAACAAAGATTTACCTGAACAGGCCAAGTAAATCACTCAATGACGATGTCACTCAAATCCTCTTCAGGTTGAGGCCACTGCATATTGAACGATTCCAAGGTTTCCAAAA
>JASLVU010000240.1 GCA_030741225.1 Candidatus Poseidoniaceae archaeon
TCAACTGCTTGCTTCACTTCTGCATCTTCCATATTTCGTCGCTGACTTTTTGCCACCTCAAAAATATGACCAACCAAATCGTCGGTTGGTTCGTATCCATTTTGTTCAAGCCACCAAATGATGTTCGAACGTCCGGCCATGTGGCCAATTCGAATCACTTGCTTCAAACCAAAATCACCAGCAGGAACGCCAGAATAGACCCTGTCTGCAAGCCAATTGTCGCCTTTCTTCATGGCTTTGATGACTGCAGAAGCATGAACTCCGGTTCCAGTCTCAAAAGCATCCATACCAAAGACAGGATAATTTCGAGGTAGAGGAACTTCGATGTATTCATTGGCTTTTTGCATATATGCATCCAATTGCGTGAGGTCATTGTCTATGACTCCCAATAACTTGAGATTGACCAAGGTTTGGTCAAGAGGTGCATTACCAGCGCGTTCACCAACTCCTAAAGCTGTACCATGTATCACGTCTGCACCTGCCTCAACAGCAGCAATGTTGTTGGCAACCCCGAGCCCTCGGTCTTGATGCCCATGCCAATTAACTTCGATTTCAGAACGTTTGAATCCTGAGTCTTTAATCACCTCTTCATCGATGAATTGAAGCAACTTTTTCACACCATTAGGAGTCACGTGACCACAAGTGTCACAGACACACAGACGGCGAGCACCCAATTCCATTGCTCGTTGATAGATGAGTTTGACATCTTCTGGTTTCGAACGGGTTGTGTCTTCGGTAACAAACATCACAGGTACATCATTTTCTACAGCGTAAGAGACTGCTTTTTCCATGGTGGATAGGAGTTTTTCCATAGTCCAACCCTCTGTGTATTGTCGGATTGGACTGGTTCCAAGAAATGCACTCGCTTGAATGGGAATTCCATGTTTTGCTTGAAGTTCAACCAGTGGTTCAATGTCATTCATCAATGTACGAACAGCCGCACCCGGGCGAATTTGGAAGTCGTTTTCAGTAATGTGAGTCAACATAGCGTCGATATGTTCCAAATGAAAAGGTCCGGCACCGGGTAGTCCAAGATCGACTTTTTGGATACCGAGATTTTCCATAAATGTCAGCAGTTCAATCTTTTGATCGATGGTAGGATTACGTGCACTGGGGCTTTGCAATCCATCCCGCAAAGTTTCATCATCAAACCAAACTCCGTGTGGATGGTTCGCTGGATTTCTGTTCAATTCGTACTCTACAGTGTTCCAATCGTAAATCAGCGAGCGTTCATCCATTAACATCACCGGACCAGCCAACAAGGGCCGACACAACACCCACAGCACCGAATCATGTTTCAATGCGTCGGCTCTATTGAATTCACTCTTCTTCCGAAGAATTCAACTTTTCAAGAGCCTGAGCAGCCTCAAATTCTTCGCGAGAAACGACGCCGTCGTTATCAGTATCCATGGCTTCAAACTCATCTGCAGGAGTCTCCAAAAGTTCCGCTGGCAAGCGCGCTGCAAAGATGATGTGGTCATCAAATCCTGTACGGTCGGAGTTTCGAAGTTCCATAATTCGAGTCCCTTTGGATTTCTTGTTCTTGGTTTCCTTGGTTTGACCGGCACTGATTCGAATCATCATTCCTTTCTTGGTGAGGAGGAAGAGATTATCATCCAAATTCGGGATTTGACGAGCGCTAATGATGACATCGCCGTTGTCATGATCAAGATTCATTGTAAAAGCACCCTTCGCACCTGGCTTTGTCTTTCGGTAACCGTCGGTTCGCATCTTCCCTTCACCGGTTTCAGGGTCAATTTTCTGATTCCCATCAGCATCCAAATCTGGAATCTTCTCAGAGGTCCCTAGACGACTTCTCTTCGCCATACCGTTGCGGGTGATGGTCAAGATTTGTGTTTCCGTGTTCTCTGTTGCCATCATTGCAACAACGTGCCCACCATCTGCGTTCTTTCTGTTACCTGTCTTGATACCGTATACACCGGCAGAAACACGACCTGATGCCCGTATGTCCGCACATGCAAAGCGGCTGGCAAAGCCAGTGCTAGAAATCATTACAATCGATGAATCGTTTGTGCCCGTTCGGACATTGACGAGACTATCATTTTCAAGTTTGAAGCGTAAAGCATACTTTCCATTCCGATTGATTCGTACATATTCCTCGAGTTTTGTCTTCTTGATGAGGCCAAGACGTGTGGCAAACAACAGGAAATG
>JASLVU010000241.1 GCA_030741225.1 Candidatus Poseidoniaceae archaeon
GAGTGATGGAGTTGCGACTGCTTGATTCCGAACATATTCACGCTGGATGGGAAATCAATGAACAAGGGCTGCCCGGAACCGGGCAGATTTCTGAAAAAGAGTTTGAAGACTTGATGGGGTTCAGTGAATTTTCGCTTGGAGCGTTTGACGGGAACGCGTTACTGGGCTTCGTCGTCTGTTTATTGCCAAATACTGCTTATGGAAGCCTAAATTATGCTTGGTTTAATCAAAAATATGAGGATTTCTTGTATATTGATCGTATTGCTGTAGCTCAAAGCCATCGAAATCAAGGCATTGGGACCCTGCTTTATCAGAGCGTCTTCGAGCATGCTCAACAACTTGATTGTTCAGTGGCAGCAGAAGTCAATCTCACTCCGCCAAACCCAGGTTCTGAGCGATTTCATCAACGGCATGGTTTTGAGAAAGTTGGAGAATTCCACCATCTAAAGAAGTCGGTTACGATGTTGTTGCGTCCAAAGAGTCTGTCGTGAACAACATTCTGCACCATGTTTAAGTCTAAACATCTTGAACCGAATTCATGGATGATAACGGGCAGAAGAGGCCACCTCAAAGTATCGTTATCGATACTCCAGAAAATCAAACCGAAGCGACACTTGCCAATACTCCAGTTCTTTCGGGAACGGCGACCACGTATGTAGCACAGCAACCAATCATCATGGTTAACGACAGCCCTCCTTACAAACTTCTTTGGACATCATTTATCTTAATCTTCTTGTCAACGCTATTCCCATTTTTGGTAACCGACATGGATTTCGGCATTAATTTGGACGACATAATGTGTTTCGTTTTGTGCAACGGTAATGCAACAGGATTGATTCTTCTTGGTACTTTTTTCGTGAAGTTTGCAAATTGGAAGAAGAGACACGGAGGGAGTTTAACAGCCGGAATATCAGTTCTAACGGCCATTTTCAGTTTTGGAGTTGCAGCACTATTCGTTTTCCTTTATTCCATATTTGCTGCAGATGAATACTTCAACTTCTGATTAGGGCGAACAGGACGAACTGAAACCCTGTCACGCCAAATTCGCTAACATAGTACTATGTTCACACCCTTGTAAATGTGCCTAAAACACACAGGCACTTCTCAATTCGATTCAAATGACTCATTAATCAACTTGAAAAGCCTGATGAACCAGAATTCATTGGGATTCAATATGACCCTCCCCGATGGCGTTTACGAAGATGTAGTTTCAGCGATTGGTCACACTCCTTTGATTCGTTTGAATAAGGTGACTGCCGACTTATCAGGCTCAGAAGTTTGGGCCAAACTCGAACGTTGCAGTCCAGGCGGCTCGATTAAAGATCGAATTGGCCTTGCTATGATTTTAGAAGCAGAACAAAACGGTTGGCTGAAACCCGGTGGAACCATTGTTGAAGGAACCAGTGGCAATACCGGCATTGGACTGGCTATGGTTGCCGCTCAACGGGGATACAAGTGTGTATTCACAATGCCAGATAAGATGGCCAAGGAGAAAATTGACTTACTGCGTGCTTTGGGTGCACGAGTTGAAGTTTGTCCTACTGCAGTTGAAAAGGAAGACCCTCGTTCCTATTATATGGTCGCTGAGCGATTAAGCAAGGAGATTGAAGGAGCATGGTATCCCGACCAATATTCCAATCAATCAAATCCAAAAGCCCATATTCATTCAACCGGACCGGAACTTTGGCAACAGACTCAAGGTGACATTACCCACTTTGTTGCGACCATGGGAACCGGCGGCACCATTACCGGATGCGGAAAATATCTCAAATCGCAGGCACAAGAACACGGTAAAGACGCTCCAAGAATTGTTGGAGTCGATGCAGAGGGCTCGATTCTTAAACAATGGTTTGAAGAAGGAACCATGGGTGTTCCTCACGGATACAAAGTGGAGGGGTTTGGTGAAGACTTTATTCCACCAGCGACCGACTTTTCAGTAATTGATGAAATTCGTATGGTTGATGACGAGATGTGTTTCCGTATGGCTCGACGTCTGGCCAAGCAAGAGGGATTGTTCTGCGGCGGTTCATGCGGTGGAGCGTTACAGATTGCCCTTGACATTGCTACTGAACACGACAAAGCAGGAGAAAAGGCGAAGATTGTTGTCATTCTACCCGATGCTGGAAATCCATATCTTGGAAAAGTCTACAACGA
>JASLVU010000242.1 GCA_030741225.1 Candidatus Poseidoniaceae archaeon
AAATACAATCCGCCGTTGACGTGGAGTATCGAGCCTGTAATGTATTTTGAATCTTCACCGACTAAAAACGAAATCGTTCCAGCCATGTCTTCGGGAGTTCCGACTCTCTTGAGGGGGACCTGTTCTTCACGCTCTGTTCTTTTTTCTTTTGAGTCTCCAGCAAGGATAGCCGTATCAACAAATCCAGGTGCAAGGATGTTGACTCGTTTACCTTCGGGTCCTACTGCTTGTGCCAGTGAACGGGCCCAAGTCGACAAAGCGGCTTTTGATGCTGAATAGTCAGCGCCATGGGGGGAGCCTTTGGTTCCGAGTTGAGAGCCTACTACGACCATTCGAGCTGTAGGTGTAAGGTGTGGTTGAACCGCTTTCCACACCGCTACTGAACCCTCGAAATTTGTAGCCATTGTTGTTCGTAAATTCTCTAAAGTCATTTCATCGGCTGCGATTCTCTCATACGACCCGTGGTTGAGAATCAGTACATCGATACCACGCGCCATCCACGGGTGGATTGCAAGTAATCCGACCTCCCCAGAATCAGCACAGTCAACTTTTACTGCAAGAGCATCCCATCCCGCCGAGCGTATTTCTTGAACAATCATTTCGGCAGGTTTCGATGAAGTATTGTAGGTTAACAAGATATCATATCCGTCTTCTGCAAGTCGTTTTGAGGTTGCAGCACCAATGCCGCGTCCCCCTCCAGTAATCAGCGCAACCGGTCGTGACATGGAAACTCCTAGCAGCCATCTATCATGAAACCTCCATCGTTCCATTTATCGGCTATGTAAAAAATTTGAACAATTTGCCATATTTTTTCTATTCTGTGACAAATAATATATGCAAGCAGTAGAATTTTGATTTATGCGAAAGACCTTATCCTTGATTATCGTAGTACTTATGACCTTACAAATTTCCCTTTATGGACTGGATTCCTTTGAGGAGCCAACCCAAGACAAACACATTCAATCTGACGGTTCCGAAGTGCAATTTGCAGGAAGGCAGTCTTCTGGTATTCAGGGAAACAGTTCCTCAAATACGACTGACTGTGGATTCCAAGGTTCTGCCGATGGCCTTGGCGGACCATTATGGGATAACAACACGAACTATACGGCTTATTCCATCGTTGAATGGCCAGCAAATTCGGGCGAATTTTATCAAACTCAAATTAATTCATCCGGTGGTTCCGTACAAGAAAGTCACTGGAAAGGTCCGTGCACTTGCGTTCAAATTGCCCAGATTAGCGGTATATCATGGAATTCTGCTGGCGGATACTCACCTTGGCAAATTCTTACCCACAATGGATCTGTTTGGATGGCAATGGATGCTGGAAGCAATGCTGGAGAAGAGCCAGGTACTGTAGGAACTGAGGACATTTGGATTCCGTGCACCGATGGCGGTACTGCACCATGTGCAGATGTTGTAGGCACACCGACGAGTGTTTGGGACAGCAATACACTGGTCAGCGAGGGCGATATATACGAATACCCAGCAAATTCTGGCAACTTCCATCTTGTGGTTGGGATTGGAATGACCAATCAAACTGTTGGCGCCCCTGGTGTTGACTTTGATGCATGGGACTCCGAAGTGTGCACTTGCAAGAATATTTGGGCAGATAGCGGTCAGCCAGTTTGGGATTCTACGGTAAATTACCCTCTGAATTCAGTGGTTGAATGGCCAGCAGGTTCGTCTGCTCTCTACATCGCTTGGGCATCACCAGGGCCCGGCGCACAACCGGATGTTGATGCCAAATGGAGACTTTGCGATGGACAACCACCCAGCGGCAGTCCTTGTGAAGATTTCAACGGCTACGGAGGTTTACCGTGGTACAATACGACACTTGTATCGGCAGGAGAGATTTACGAAATCCCTGCAGGCTCTGGACATTTCTACCAAGTCTCGCCAGGAATAAACAACCAAACCGTAGGTGCTCCAGCAGTGGACCTTGACGCTTGGTCGAACAAGCACTGCGCTTGTGAAGACATATGGTTGACTTCTTCCAGCCCAGTTTGGAATTCAAGCACGGTTTACAGCGTTGGAATGATTGTCGAGTATCCAACCGGCACAGGTAGTTTATGGATGGCAGTCGTCAATCAAACCACAACCGGAGTAACTCCTGATCAGCCGTTCGCCGATGGAAACCAGTGGCAACTTT
>JASLVU010000243.1 GCA_030741225.1 Candidatus Poseidoniaceae archaeon
ACGACACTGGCGTTATTCAAGTCCGTTGGTATTCCACCGGAACTATTCCGCCTATCGGTACCAACGTAACTGCGATGGGTGATGTTGTTGACTATAACGGGCGATTCTACATGCAGGCAACTGGTTCTGGGGCTTTGTATTGGGAACCTGAAGACCTTCCTACTCTTGAACGTGTGTCACTTTCAGATCTTGCTGTCGACCCAGAAAGTTATCTTGAGAAAATCGTCACTGTAAACGGATTTATCAGCGAGTCTGTGAGTCCTGATGCAGTTTACACTTCAGCATATTTGACCGACGGGCAAATGGGGCATCAAATGCAATTGTTGATTCAATCTGCCACCGGAAAATGGATTGAATCGGACTCTAAAATTGAGGTAAGTGGTATGCTTTCATATCAAGAAACAAGTCTTCGATGGGCACTTCTCACTCAGGGCCCAGACATTCTTATCGACGGAAGCCATGTTCCTACAGTGCACCGATTGGATTGGGCAACTGAAGCTACTTGGAGTTACCAATCAGGAAGTAAAGTCGTATTGGCTGGAACGCTTCACATAGAGGATGGAATTTGGGATTTGGTTGGTCCAAGTGGCAACAGTATCTGTGTAATTCCAACTGTAGAGGATGTTGCAGCAGCCGAGGAAGGAAATTACAACAACAGTATTTTTGACGCCGAAGGCCGACTCATGTGGAGCGATGACCGAAGCACATGGTGTATCGATGCGAATCAAGGAATGGGGCAAAATCTCGTCGACCCAATGTCTGCTTTAACCATGCAAGCGATGCTTTCAGCAGACCCTTCCTCGTTACTGGAATCTCCAAATACACACTACACGATTAATACATTCATGAAGTACGCATTCGAACCACTCGACACGGAAGGATACTTTGTTGACAGCCAAACATATACCTACGGCCAGACCACCATCGCAATGACATTCCCTGGACCTCGCACTGAATGGATCGAATCTGGACAAGGTATCGTTGCAGATGTTACAGTGGCATGGGATGACGAAGATATGCGAATTCGCCTCATGGTGAATTCGTACAATTTGACTGGAAATCCTCCTCCACCTTCTACACTTCTTTGGGATGATGGCGCCACTCAATGGGGTTACTCAAAAAACCAATTTGTGCTGCTGGATGGCAAAGCAAAACTTCAAGATGATGGATGGTACCTTGAACGCCCTGGTTCTGATCAATCGATCAAACTCAACGTCAAACTCAATGCAATTGGAACCGATTCCTTGCATGAAAATCAATCCCTCACTTGGTTGGGTCGTTTGCGACAAATCGAACACCCATCTCAAATCTCTCTCACGTATTCACTCGATGAGGCGGATGCACTGGACACCGATGAAGACAGACTTGCCGACACATACGAGGAAGCAACCGGATTAAATCCATTCAATGAAGACAGCGATGGAGACGGCGTTTCCGACCGCGAAGAAGCAGAGAATTCTTCTAATTCGAGCAACGGTAATTCTTGAGGTGTTCACATGATGGAAGCCTACTGGTATGAATTGTATTGGATGCTTGCTGCTCTATTCTTTGGAGTAGGCATGGGCACACTTACCGGAATTATTCCAGGATTTCACGTCAACAATGTTGCTCTTATCCTCCTTGCCTTAGCACCCGGACTACTCAGCCTAGGAATACCTCTGTCTGCGGTTGCGGGTATTATTGTTTCAACAGGTACAGTTCACACATTCTTGAATTATATCCCATCAGCACTTATGGGGGCACCTGATGCCGACCAAGCGCTGTCATTACTTCCTGGGCATCGAATGTTGCTGTCAGGTAACGCTGCTCGGGGAGTTGCTTGGTCAGCCCGTGGCTCTCAACTCGGATTGTTCCTTTCACTACCGCTGATCATTCTTGCAAGAATCGCGTTTGGCCCTGAACTGGGATGGTACTCCCAACTTCGAACAATGCTGCCGTTTATTTTACTCATCATATCGACGCTTCTGCTCATGACAGAAACCACACGACTCGATTGGCCTAAATGGCTTCAATCGTTCACTGGAGGCAGACTCGGAAATGACTCAAGGCTTGCTGGTTTTTTCTCTGCTACCGCTTTTTTCCTGCTTACAGGATTATTTGGATGGACCATCATTGGGCCACAT
>JASLVU010000244.1 GCA_030741225.1 Candidatus Poseidoniaceae archaeon
TCATGAATGATGAATCGATCGGGTCATGTCCGAAATGTCAATCAAACATCAAAGAGACTGCTCTATCCTATACCTGTGAAAAAAACGAAGGAAAAGACAAAGGCTGTTCATTTGTATTTTGGAAGGACACGAGTGGTCGATGGTTTGATCGATCCACTGCAACACGATTGCTACAAGAAAAGGAGATTCTCGATCTTCATGGATTCTTCAACAGGAATGGCGAAACATATACCACATCGGTTGTAATATCGGATGAAGGGAAGGTGAGTTCTGCAAAATCTACAGGAAACCGAGCGAACTCTTCAGATGAAGCGCTTTGCCCCTGCCCGAAATGTGAGGGGACAATTCGTGAGACAGATACGCACTATGCTTGTGATCGTGAAGAATGCAAATTTAGCGGTGTTGGTAAAGTCATTTGCAAGCGAGAAATTAATCGCGATGAGGCGAAATCAATACTTTTGGAAGGAAAATCTCCACTCATTCAAGATTTTATCTCGAGACGAGGACGTCCATTCCCTGCTTTTTTGGTCTTAGAAGGAAACAAGGTTGGTTTTGAATTCCCACCAAGAGAAGCTGCTGCTGATGCTCGACGTTTCGAAGTTCAGCCGGGTGTTGTAGCAATATGTCCAAAGTTTGGTGCAGAAATTTACGAAACTGAGACACATTTCAGGCCGAAAACCAGTGCAACAGGCTGTAAAATCGACATTCCCCGAGAAATTTCTAAGCGAGAAATCACGCGTGAAGAAGCGAAAGAGTTGATTGAAAAAGGACAGATTGGTCCTTTCGATGATCTCATCGCAAAGAAAACTGGAAATCCATACACTGCCATTCTATATTTGAAAAAGAATCAACGAATTGGATATCGCTTTGCAAAGCGGGAATAAGAGAAGAAACTTCTTGAAGTTCAGTCTGTGGTGGGTCAACATGGACTTCGACTATGATGTGGTCATCATTGGAGCCGGTCCAGTCGGAGGATACACTGCGCGACTACTCAGTGAGCGCGGTCTTTCCGTAGTGATGATTGAGGAACATAACGAAGTTGGCAGACCATTCCAATGCGCAGGACTCGTAACACCAAGCGCAATGGATGCGGTTGAAGCATACGACACTGTCGTTGCCGATGTTGACGGAGCTCTTATCCATGGGCCTTCAGGAACGCTTGTTCCAGTTGGTCGGCAAGGGGAATTGAGGACATATGTTGTCTGCCGAAAAAGATTTGATCAAACTGTTGTCCAACAAGGTCTAGAAGCGGGATCAGACCTTATTCTTGAATCTCAACCAATCTCGGCTGAAGTCAAACCAGACGGTGTAGAAATTCAAATTAGGAATCAGCGAACAAATGAAACAAAGATACTTCGAAGCAAATTACTCATTGGTTGCGATGGTGCACATTCATGGGTTCGCCGTCGGTTCAAAATGGGGCATCCAAAGGAAATGATGGTCGGATTCCAGACAGAAGTCGTTGGATACCAAGGGAAAGAAAGATGGCTTGAAATGTACAGTGGTTCCGAAATTGCTCCGGGATTCTTTGCGTGGGTAATCCCATCGGGAAATGGTACGCATCGAATTGGATTATGGTCAAAAGCAGATTTGCTTGATGGACGAACAGTTCTCGATTGCTACAATGACTTGCTTGAACATCCACTTTGGAAAGATCGATTCGAAAACATCATTGAAACTGCAAGATATTGCGGACCAGTTCCCTCTGGTATGATTCGGAGACCCTTCAAAGAACGGGTAATGGTCATTGGTGATGCAGCGGGAATGGCCAAACCGACAACAGGTGGCGGACTTGGTCCTGGATTCAAACAAATCTCCTCGATTGCTGACAAACTCGTTCAACAAATTGTGAAAGATCAACTCACTGTAAAAGACCTCAAGGCAGTTACGAAGTCATCATGGCCTAAAATGAAGAAAGAACAGGACCGTGCTCGAGCATTGCGAGATTTGCTAGTTTCAACAAGAACCGATGAAGAATTGGATGAACACTTTGCAAATTTTGCTAAGCCTGAAGTTATCTCGCTGATTAACAAAATAGGAGATATCGAGAAGCCCGTGCCACTAGGTTTAGCGCTGTTAAAGAAAGTACCAGCATTCCGCAAACTCGCAT
>JASLVU010000245.1 GCA_030741225.1 Candidatus Poseidoniaceae archaeon
CGATATCGCAATAATCTATATCCAAACTCCCAATGCAGAGAACACCAAGGGGGTAGCAAACCCGAGTATGGTCAACATCACTGATGTGAACTATCTCCGTGAAATAAGCTGGGTAGAGGGTGATGATGATAACAAAGGAGGCACCTTCACCCAGAGTGGAATTGATGAATTCAAAGATGACCAAGGAAGGAAAGATGGGGTTCTTTGGATTATCTCTGGCACACAAGTGATTAAAGAAATCAACTCTGCTGATGGTCGTTTCAACAGCTCTCTCTGTGAACACGGCATTAACACTCGAATTCCTCTTGGCCTTGATTGCGAACAATTGCCTGGTGGTGGCGCTTACGTAATACCCGATCAGGACAGCGTCGATCAAATAATCGAACAATCAAACGGAGGTTTTGATGCATTATTCAAAGACACAAATGACATGGATTTGGACGTTGACAGTGACAAAGATGGAAACAAAACCAACGACATGGACGGGGATGGCGTTTGGGATACTGCTGCCATCGTCATTGGTATGCATCACGATCCATCGGAGGCAAATTTTGTTGATTTCAGCGACTTGCACAACCACTTTCAGAATGTAATTGATAATCGTTCAGGAGATATGCAAAACACCGAAATGACCGTTACAGGTTTACCCAAAGTACTCGAAGATGTTTCAGATGCAATTTACGAAGACCTGCTCAAGATACTCCCTTGGTCAATATTTTTCACAATTCTTGTGATTACCGCACTTCATAGGTCGTTGAAAGTCGTCGTGATTACAGGGGCGCCGATTATGATGGCCCTAGCAGTAACCTTTGGCTCATCGGTACTGCTCAACATCACCTTGACTCCAATGATTGTGGCAACTTTCCCCATATTGATTGGGCTGGGGGTTGATTATGCGCTACACATGGTCAATCGTATTGAAGAAGTTCGGCGAAAAGAAATTTACAAGGCCAATGACGAAAATGAGCGAAGGCGACGCCTTGGCAAGCCTCCAGAAGAAGTTCCGGAACTATGGGACCCTGAATTTTACCGGCAATGTGTTTTGGAAATGACCCGTTCGACTGGTGTCGCCGTCTTCTTTTCGGCTCTTACCACAATTATTGGGTTCTCGGTACTTATAGCGCCACAAATTGTATCGGTAGCACCCATTCGCTCTGTAGGAATTACTCTGTGTTTTGGAATCTTTTCAACACTGATTTTTAGCATCATCCTTGTTCCGACCCTTGCTTGGATGCTGCGGTTCAACAAGAGAACGAATCCATTCTTTGACCAACTGTGGAACAATATTGGCAAAATTCCAGTTGCAACAATCGGCTTTTGCTTGATCCTAGTTTTTGCATCGATGGTTTCTATCGGAGCTGTTGTGAACTGGGACAAAACCATGAATGAACCCATCACTGGGGCATCAGAAGCACCGGACGGTATCGCATCGCTCAACACTTTAGCTGATTACTCTCGTCAATTCAGTGGAGGTCAAACCTCTTTGTTCATTTTCGACGCTGAACAGCGCACAATTGAAGCTCAACAGAACAACACAGACAACATACGTGACCTACCAGTACTGGATGCCATTGATGTGTTGGAACTAAAGATTGATCAGGTCGATGAGACCAATACGACCAGTATTGTTACCTTTTTACGTACGATTCCTGCAACAATTTCTCTTACAGATGGCGTCACGCTCTATGAAGGAAGCCTTTGGGACCTTTTGCATGACCCGTGTTGGGAGAGTACGGATGTGACTGACCCCGAGTGTGTGGCATGGTTAAGTCTCGAACTTTCAGGTCCCGAAGGTCGTCAAGGTTTACGAAAAGACATGGTCAACGCTGCGGTCGATACGCTGTCTGATGAAGTGAAATCCATGCTCCTCAATGAAGAGCAAACCAAAGCGATTGTCTATGTGACTCAACCGTATATGAATCTCGATGATGCTGGAGAATTACGCGATGAGATTGATACAATGCTTGAGAACGAGCCACCTGTCGATGGCAAGACCAGTACCTCATTACTCACTGGTGGTGTGCCGGTTTCAATCGACATCAACGACGGCATTCACGATGCCCAAAACCTAACTACTCTTGTCACGTTCTT
>JASLVU010000246.1 GCA_030741225.1 Candidatus Poseidoniaceae archaeon
ATCGCATGTTGGAAGATATTGGGATACCATCGCAGATACGATTGGTTTGATTGCAGTAATGTGGTCATTCGGAGTTCTTTTTTCTTGGACCCCATTGCTCACTTTCGTTCTTATTTTAGCAACTCTCTTCCAATATTCATTGTTTAATCACTATTCAATACTGATGAGGGCACTGGGATCTGGGGACACCACCAGTCGTGTTGATGAACGAGTGAAACCAACCGCTTACTCATGGGAGAAGCAATCAAATGTGAATTTCTTTCATTCTACCTATTTGCTCTTCTTTAGTTGGCAAGACCGAATTATTGCTGCTTTAGCAGGTAAAGGTTCCAAGAGCTTAACCTTTGAATTGACCGTGTCATCTGCGTTAGGTTTCGGGATGCAATCGTTGATTATTTTCTCCTTCGCAGTTACTGGAAATCTTCAGTATCTTCCAGAACTCATACTTGGTGTAAACATGTCATTGATGGCGTTGGTGTTGTTGCGTAGTCGAATTTGACCTGCACTTCCATCCGACGATAGAAACTGAGTTCCGAGTCATTCATAGAATATAGGAACTAAGCCTTATCCGTTGTCAGCCAATACAACCACTATGGCCGACATCGGTGATGTTGTCGAAATCATCGTCACCAGTATGCGTGATTCTTTTTTGGCAGTGACTGTTTTTGTTGCCGTTATGGTGTTCTTGTTCAGTTGGTTGCAGTATGCAACAAGTGGTCGTTTTGTCGAATACATTCGAGAGCGAAAGAAATTGCAGCCGGTCATTGGAGCATTGATGGGTTTGACTCCAGGCTGTGGCGGCGCTATTGTGATGATGCCAATGTATGCTCGAGGCTATGTCACTTATGGTACGGTCATCGCTACGCTTATTGCAACACTGGGAGATTCGGCGTTTGTTTTAATTGGGGCTGCTGTTACCGATTCAAGTTTCATTGCGCCACTGATTGCTGTGCATGTGATTTCCTTCATCGTGGGTGTAACTTGGGGATATTTGGTTGACATATGTGGTATTACACCGCTCAAACCGTTAGGTCGATTTGGTCCAACATTCGTTCAAGATGAACCGCAAAATCAACCGAAAGTAGAATCACCCTTGGACGACTTATCTCGTGAAATCCCCGAAGGCCTTGGATACTCTATTCTCCACAAAGGGTATGTTGTGTGGTGGGCCGTTACCCTCATTGGACTGGTTTTTGCAATCCTTCTTTTGGTATGGTCTGGTCAAGATGCAGATTACAGTCTCGAATTAGCATACAACCCTTTGACAATGGATGGTTTCATCACATGGATTGGATTACTTGGTGCTACACTTTCTATTGTTCTTTACATTGCACAGAAAAACTGGTTCGCCGACGATACAGAGGCGACCATTGGCGACAAATTGCATTCCATGCGTGAGACTATGGTCCATGCTGCAAGTGAGACTGCCTTCGTCACCTTTTGGGTTATGATTGCTTACTTGGTGTTTGAATTCATGTTGCTGTTCAGTGGCCTGTCAGAACAAGACATGGCCCAATATGGAGATGGACTCATTGCGGTAATGGTTGCCTCAATCATAGGTTTGATTCCAGGCTGCGGTCCTCAAATCATTGCCATTACTGCATACACCAAAGACATCATCTCGTTCCCCGCTCTGGCTGCAAATGCAATAAGTCAGGATGGTGATGCATTGTTCCCACTGCTGGTTCGTCATAAGGCTGCAAGTCTTTGGGCAACAATTCATACCACAATTCCAGCAATCCTTGCGGGCATTATCCTGCTGATTGCTGATGTAAATTTCTAAACAAGGTCTCGACATGAGTTTCTCGATGTTTCAGTCCTCAACCAAGTTTACTCTTTTGTCAAATTTCCCTGAGGAAAATGTGCACAGAAAAGACTAATTCGGGGTTTAGTATGGTCAATCTATGTCAATGAAAAAAGTGATGGCGGCTTTGATGATGACGTCAACGGTTCTTATTGGTTGTTTAAGTGGTTTAACGCCGTTTGGCGGGGTGCATGTGGGTTCTTTTGATATCGAGGGCCTCGGTAAAGGAACAGCTGGGGCGAATGATATGATTGTGGAATTGGAGTTAATTGAT
>JASLVU010000247.1 GCA_030741225.1 Candidatus Poseidoniaceae archaeon
AAGATATTTGAGCGATGTTCAACTTCAACCATCTCTGTATCAAGTATTTCTTTTGCAGCGTACTTGAATTCAAGATATTTTTGTCGATTCAATTTCTTTTCTTGCTTTTGACGGCCGCCACCTTTTTTATCACCACGGCGCTTTTTTCGCCTACGGTCGCCAGATGGTTTTTGTACATCGGTTTGGATCTTCTTGAAAACGTCATTTCTACCTGTCACAGCCGCTCTTGGCGCATTTGATATTTGAGTTTCAGCGGCGGTCGATGCGACAGGTTGTGCAGAAACAAATTCGATTGATGGCTCTACGACCTGTTCAGCATTTTCGACTTTGGTTGATTGTGCATCAGGTCTTTGGGCCTTTGCATTTTCTCGAGAGGCCAGCGATTTTCTTCGCAGTTCAGCCAATCGGTCTTCTTTTGAAACCTTAGGCTTTGTTTCTTGCTTTTTCTCTACAGTGTTCGTAATGCTTGGCTCGGGGCCATTCTTTGGTGTCTTTGAGTTGTCGACAACACGGCTTGGCTCTTGATTGCCAAGTCGATTCAGTGCTTCTTGCCTCCGTTTTGCCAATTCACTATGGGCATTTTGTGAAGACTGTTGATTGTTTTGCTGAGGTCGAGTATGTGAAGATTGTCGACGGTTACTCTGAGAGCCCTCGTTCCTGCGCTTGTTTCTTTGTGCGCTTGCATCTCGGGCAAACGGATTGAAGGGCTCATCTTTTTTCCGTCGTTCACCAGCGATAAGTAATTCCCCCAAACCAGTGTCGTTGTTGACTACTTAAAAACAATTAGCGTATATTCACTCTATACGGCCCACGAGACTTCGGTTTGGTCAGTTCTTAGATACTGATCAATGGCGCTGTCAGAGTATTCAGTCACACGACCATTTTCAAGTTCAATATGGCCGAGCAAAGCAATCATCGTTCCATTATCAATACAATACATCCTAGGGGGTGCATGAGATGTTGAATCTCTTTCGGATGCCATTAACTCGCACATCTCTCTTAGACGCGAATTACAGGCGACTCCACCGCCGAGTAGTAATTCTGTTTTTCCCGTATGTGATAGCGCACGCTCAGCAATTTCAACGCATGCAGCAAAAGAGTGTTCTTGCAGTGACCAGCATACTGCACCAAGTTCAGCCCCATTGTCAATCAATCGTTGTGCTGCAGTCATAATGCCAGAAAATGCAAGGTCCATTCCTCGAACAGCAAATGGCAATTCAAGACCATTTAATGAGGGATTTTCGTTCTCCGAAAGCCACTCACGAGCTAACTTTTCAATCACTGGGCCACCAGGGAATGGAATTCCTTGGTTACGAGCAAACTTGTCCAGCATATTCCCTATGCCGATATCGAGTGTTTCTCCTAAAACTCTGTACTTCCCATCCAAGTGAGCGATGACTTGTGTATTTCCGCCTGAAACATAGAGTAGGACAGGGTCTTGACAGCCACATTGTTGCCGCCCAATCTCAATGTGAGCTACGCAATGATTGACTCCAATTAACGGCACATCAAGCATACTCGACATACCTCTAGCAATCGCAGCACCAACGCGTAAACAAGGCCCAAGACCAGGTCCCTGTGAATAGGCGATTGCAGAAATGTCGCGCACTGAAAGATTGTATTCTTGAAGCAGTTTTTCAAATAATGAGTGAGCAACATCTTTGTGGTGGTCAGCAGCTTCACGTGGATGAATACCGCCTTGGTCTGGTCTTACAGTATCTGAGAAGGCTGGGTATGGGATTCCATTACTGTCAACCAATCCAAAAGAGAGAGTGTGTGCAGTCGATTCAATTCCTACAGTCCATCCAGGCATCGCAATCAGTAACCCGAGAGAGCCATGGTTCTTCAACCCCCAGCATGTAGCAAGTCTATGCGGACCGTATATTTGGACATCGGGCCGCTGGTCCATCTCTCTGGAAAAGGGGTATTGAGTGGCCATAAAATGTCCGATGTCGACCAATATGTTTCTCCATCAGGGTTGGGTTTAGTGGTGCAGGACGGTTGCATTGAATCTATTCAAGATTCTGAAATTCT
>JASLVU010000248.1 GCA_030741225.1 Candidatus Poseidoniaceae archaeon
AGTGTTGGAATTACTGTCGTATCACTCATCACAATCTTCGGAGGAAAGAAGGAGAATCATAAAACTGATTTCCAAATTCGCAAAAATTGCCAATCTAAAGATTTCTAGATGATTTTTTGGCCACTCGGTTAGAAAATTGACTCAGAACCCTCGCGACACCCCCTGTATAGGCGTGTCATCAAAGGGTATACAGAGGGTGTCAAATTGACTGCGTATACATGTGAAGTTTGTCAAATCAATGCTCCAATAACGGTATATAACCTCAGTCTGAGCAAAAGATATGTGGACTGACGAACAATTACGTGAACAAGGATGGACTGATGAGCAAATAGCAGTCCGCAGAATGGAACAAGCCGCCGAAATCGCAACCACGCAGACGGAACTACCACAAGCCAGTACCTCAATCCCAATTGTGGAGGAAAAATTTGAGGCGCTGGTGTCGGGTACGGTGTCGGGTACGGTGTCGACGCTGGTGTCTGCCATCATTTTGGCAGCCATGCTTGTCTTGGTACCTTTTTCCATGTATTCAATCTCCAATGCAGAAGGCATTGAAGGCCCTT
Source organism: Candidatus Poseidoniaceae archaeon (assembly GCA_030741225.1). GTDB lineage: Archaea > Thermoplasmatota > Poseidoniia > Poseidoniales > Poseidoniaceae > MGIIa-L1. The sequence continues at coordinate 561 of JASLVU010000248.1, forward strand.
CTGGCAACGATGGGATAAATGGTTCGAACGGGACCAACGGGTCAAGTTTCCATCTCGTTGTCACCGCAGCCGAACTTGAAACATGCAATGGAGATCTCAACAACCAAATTTTCTTTATTGCTTCTCAAGCAATGTTCCAAGTGTGTCAAAACAATGCATGGCAAGAAATTGACCTCACTGGACAAGCAGGACTCAACGGTACTGACGGTATCGATGGTGTGAACGGTACCAACGGAAACGATGGAGTGAATGGTAGTGATGGTAATGATGGACAAAACGGTGCCAATGGTGCTGACGGTACCAACGGTGAGAACGGCCTCACCTCCCTTATTACCACACGCACCGAAGCAATTGTCGAAGGGTGCCAAAATGGGGGGACCGTCGTGGAAACGGGTGTTGACGACAACGGCGACAATACGCTTTCTCTTGATGAAGTAGATTCATTTGTCGTTGTATGTAATGGCGAAACAGGCGAGGATGGCGCAGACGGAGCAGATGGCGCAGACGGAGCAGATGGCGCTGATGGAAGTTCGACCCTCACGATGATGGTCGCTCGTCTTTCCTTTGCACCAGCATTTCTTGGATGCAACGGAACTGGAGAATTGTTGCAGCAGGGCATGGATAATGGAGCTGGCAACGGCATCGCGTTAAATGGAGCACTGGAATCTGGAGAAGTGATTTCAAGCATGCTGATTTGCACCACCTTTTTTGTGGCGATGGTGGAAGATATCAATCCGTTCGGGCACAGTACTCCCGCCAATTTTGTCACCATCAATTCAACCATGTACTTCACTGCAAACAATGCAACTGCAAGTGGAATTTGGTCCCTTGAGAATGGAAGCATTTCACTGGTGTATTCGGGGAGTGTTCTGTCGTTGCACGCAATAGGTTCACAATTGATGTTCGCAGGACAAGATTCGAACTTAAACGTCAAACCGTATGTCTTTGAACCAGCAAACGGAACAGCATGGCAAATTGGGGAGATTTTTCCCGGAGGCTCGAGTTATCCTAGCGAGTTTACGATCATTGACACGACAGTTTTCTTTAGCGCTCGAGACAGTGCTGGTTCGACCGGCATAGGGTTGTTTGACCTTTGGGCCTATGAGACTGTTAATTTCAGCGTGTGGAAAGTCGAAGCAGATATTCAACCATCGTCGTTGATTGCCGTCAATTCTGACCTCTATTTCTCAGCTCAACCACCGATAGGAGTGACTGGAATCGAATTATGGAAACATGAGACAAGCACAAATACCACCTTTATGACGAAGGATATCAATCCCGGGCCTCTCTCTTCAAGCCCTCAACACCTTATTGCGATGGGAACAACGATTTACATGTCTGCAAACGCAGGCACATCCCATGGAACTGAGTTATATGCTTATGAGATAACAAATAATTCAGTCTGGCTTGTAGCTGACATTCGCGGAGGAGTT
>JASLVU010000249.1 GCA_030741225.1 Candidatus Poseidoniaceae archaeon
TGAGGTTAAACTGAGAATGTCTTCTCGGCCTTATTATTACGAAGCAGATGATTCATCTTCACGATTTGAATTCAATCATACCGACCTTATCTCACTCTCTATTGATTGGGGCGATGGTCAGGTCGACGAAGTACTGTTAACCGGAGAACAAATACTCTCATTGGAAGAAGTTCATTCCTACTCTTCTTCGGGAGTGAGCGATACACATTCTATTGATGTAAACTATGAATTTGAGAATGGCATCTATTATACTCATCAGTTCGTTTTCAAGGAATACAATGGATTTGAAAATTCAGATGAGGATGGAAATGTGTACTACGAAGGCGAACTTAGTACCAATGAAGAGTGGAGATACTGCGAATTGAACAGACCTGAGCAACAGGCTACACCAAGTGCGCCAATTATCAACGAATTTATCACGAATGGACCTTTTGAAGTAGTGACTCAATATATTGGGACCTCCGATGAAGACGGGAAATCCAATATTTCGATAGTGCCATCACACACAGGAGCCTACGTGAGCATCGTACAATCGAAGCATGTTCGAGCATCTGACGGTGAAACATTAACTGGAATTGGACTTAACTTTGGACTTGCAACAACCGGAGCGATTGAAATTCTTGGAATGGATGTTCTTGGATACTTTTCCGGTTTGCCGGTTTATGCTGCGAACAGCACCGATTCTATGCAATCGATTCAAATTCAGACACAAGGAATGAACGACAGACACAAGACGATTGTTGGACATATGCCACTTGATTTGTCGGTTCCATTCCCGGACATGGATGAGATTTGGAGTGTCGAGTCATCGACCCAAGACCTCGAGTTTAATCCGGGTGAATCTTCCCGAACTGTTCAGATTGACAACAGCATCCCTCTTTCATTGATTGGTGTTGTTTCGATTAAGGCGGATTCAGAATGGGAAACCACAACTTCAGACTCATTAACTCCTCTTGGAGTGCATTTTGGAATGGTATTAACCAACCCAGAAAGTCTTGACCTCACCGGTCTTCTCGGACCGGGACAAACCACAAATGTTGCTCTGGATGCATCACTTGACCCTGCTTCAAGAATTTTAGCAGTTGCTTCTCCTTCACACGGTTTTGATCCTTCAACGATTGATTTCTCGACAATCACCGAAGCGTTTTCAAATGAACTTCTGCGACCCATTACCGACTGGCCAGGTATAGAGACTGAAATGAACAAAATTTGTGAGTCTCTCTCCTATTACACGATTAGTGAATGGCAGGACTCGACAATGTCCGAACAAAAGTTGTTGAATATAGATATTGAACATGAATCCGATACTGGAGAATATGAGGGTACTTCGTTCATCATCAATACCGATACATCCAAATTGATTGAAACTGCGACCGGTCAAGTTATCTCTCAATACCAAACATCAAGCTCTTCCCCTTCAGAACACAATCGGGAGACGGTTCAATACGACCTCACGAACCTCAATGATGGTGAATATGAATTTTACACAGGTTCGAACATGAATTCGTCAGTTAATTTTGATTTGCAAAATGACCACAATCACCCAGAAATTGATTTTAAAGAATCACAAGACAGATGTGATGGAGATGATAGGTTCGATGATGAATCGGTCGTTTCTGATTTGTTTGATGAATACTTCACAAGATTCAGTACCATTGCATGGGGGCAGGGAACGAGTGCTGATTTGCAGATGCCTCACCTTTCCTCGCCAGTTTCCGACTATACCGTCATTGGAATTGCTCAACAAGGCTCTGGAGAAACTGCAAAGATAGTTTCTGGTTTCAATTTCATCTCTTCGCAAGTGAATCCAGAACCACCACAGATGGAGAACTTGTCCCTTGTCTTCACACCAACAGACCCAAATCCAGGCGACGTTGTTTTGCTAACAATTACCGATGAATCAAACAATCCGGTTGAAGGGCTTTCGATTATTCTTACCCAAAACAACTCGACAACGGCAAGTTTGCTTTCAAGTGAAACCGGTC
>JASLVU010000024.1 GCA_030741225.1 Candidatus Poseidoniaceae archaeon
TGCAAAATTGCTGCATGTTCACCTGAGCATGTATGAAACCATCGACGTGGCCGTCGCACCTGTCGTCCAAATTGGATTAAGGGCACATCCAGTGGAGTGAGCATAAGTGGCCATTCTTCTTTCGATAAGAGTGACTGAGCAGCAGAAACATGCTCCGTATCGCCGTTGTGTGAAGCAACAGCAATGGCCTTTTGCTCCCATGATGTATCCTCAAGCTCTTTGGTGAATGCCTTGAGCATAAACGGTTTCATCATTGAGCGGCCATAGCACAAAACGTTCCCACCAAATGAATGAATCACTTCATCGCCGTGTGACCATGCAATCGCACCATGAATGGTCGTTTCAGACACGCCGTTTCTTCGATAATCAACCAGTGGCTCCCATGCCACTTCACGACCGGTTGGGATACCCTCAATTTGTTCACCAAGCGGAGATTCTGGGTACAATGAACTACCGGGCTTACCGGGCTCCACAGCAGAGGGTGTATCGTGTTCAATGGTCATTACGAACCCTCCATGAGCATTTTTTCGACGAGAGGTACGACTTTTTGCATGTACGATGTCATGTCGCGACAAACTCTGTCTGAATCATGATTGAAGAAGTCAAACCACGCCATAATTCGGTCATCTTTGTGAAATCGTTCGCAGATCTGCACTGCGACATCTTGTACATTGCCGATGAGAGCATTCTGAGCGGCGTTTTCGACCTTCGAAGGGTCAATAGTTCCTTCCAGAGCACTCCAATAAGCACCTAAAGCCGCTTTTGCTTCTTGTTGAGCAGCACTACTTTGCTGCTCCTTGGTCAAGCCCAGTTCATCATTGAGAAAAACGAATGATGTCCGGGGCATGTCGCGCCGCTCCCATTTTCCTCCGTTGGAATGGAATGCTTTGGCCATTCGCTCATGCGTAGCATCGATGATTTCTGGCTTTGTGATGGACAAATTAAACACTTTTACTGGCATTATTGTGTTCAAGAATATTTGTGCTTTAGGGTCGTGAGTTCCAGCAATCAATTCCAATAATTCTCTTCGAAAGTGTCGTGGGATTATTCTCAAATCTTCAAATGTATATCTTTTGGGAATGGTTATTTCATCCGGCATTGATTCGAGATTTTCAAATTCCACCGCAGCGTTCTGTACCTTTTGCCAATCTTCATCACTTCTGAAGTTTTCACGAGTAAGTACAGTGGAATATGTCATTTCCGAATTAACGATGTCTCCTCGAAGAAGACGGAGAAAAACATCCCCTGCTTCCATGAAAATTTGTCCACGAAGAGCTGGCCAAGCGGCTTCTTCGATAGAATTTCGCGGTACAATTCCGTAGGGCCGTGCCATGAATTCGAATCTTCCAGCAGAAAACCCAATGTGTAATTTTCGATGTTCGTCGGGATTTAAGCCGTGAAGTTGCAAGGTGTTTGCAATTCTTTCAGCTTGAGCAATTGGTCCGCCGGATGCAAGAATCGAAACAACAGCACTTCCGATTTCGATGTTTTTCGTACGGCGAAATGATTCCATTGCCAGTTGTGGGAAGTCTGTACAAAGTCCTACTTCACCTTTCCAGTGAGGCACAACAGGTTGAGAATTCGATTGCTGAGTTTCGGTCGACAAATGTGCTTGAGCAAGCCATCCAACTCCAAATCCTAATGCGTCTGCGCATTTGAGTTGTTGAAAATAATTGTTCATCATTTCTTGCTCAGTTGGTATCACTCCCTTCGAATCAGGAGTTTGACTGATTGAGAAAAAAATGTCATGCTCCATGGGTGGCACCAATCAACCCAAGCGTACCCACATCATAATGAGTGTGGAGAAGGAGCCTCATTGTGAATCGGACTCATCGGTTGAAACAGTGTTGTTAAAGTCTGCAAGATCTTCAATTCGTTGGCGAACAGCAATCGGTGTTGGAAGACCTGCGTTGATGAAAGTGTGTAGACAATCGGACAAATGCAGCATCGCAGTCTCATAGTCTTCGGCAATTTCTGCAATATCCGCAAGCCCCCATCGAGCTACAAGTTGACCCGATAGGTCTTCAAGTTCGATGGATAACTCCAGTGATTGTTGATACAGGTCTTTGGCAGCATCAAAATTTCCAATAGTGGCTTGGGAATGAGCCAAGTCTGCCATTGCTTCGATTTGCGCCTCTTCGTCCTTCATGCTCAGGGCAAGTTCGATTCTCTTGGTGCCGTGAACGATTGCAGTATCGTGGTCGTCCATTCTTTTTGCACAAGTTTCTAACAGGGCAAGGCCATAGGACATTCCAGACAAATCCTCAATTTTCTCTCGTAGCCGAATCGACCGATTTGCAAAGGTTTGTGCTTCTTGGAATTCTTGGAGACTTAGGTGCAACAAAGCAACATGGTGGAACACAGCTGCTGCAAGTGGAGTTCCATTTTCTTTGGCTTCTGATTTCACTGCAAGTTCGGCAAAATCATCGATGCTTGAGTCGGTACTCTTCATTATTTCAAAGGTAGCCCAACCTTCCTCAATTTCATCGGTTGCTTTGTTTTTTGCGTGCTGTAGAAGTCGTTCACTTAACTCGACATCGTCAAGTTCCAGCGCTAATGGAACCAATCGAAGGGCGAGTGAAGTGTTGATGCCGTCCATTACACCACCATCGGTGAGCATATCGAGTATTTTCCTCGCTTGTTCAGCACTGACCTCTCCGTTCATGTTTGCTCGCACCATCTACGCGTCAAGAACCTATGCTTTAGGGTTCTAATGAGTTAAACCTTGATAACAGCGTGAACTTTCAGAGTGTCATGGGTCGCTATGATGGGTATTTGCAAGGGCTTAGCCTTGCTGCGATTCTAATACTCGCCCCAATTGCTCTGCAATCGATAATGAGTGACGATACTGATGTGGTCTATGTTGTGATTCCTGGCGAGAATGAAACCACCACGATTTACATCGAAAACAATTCCTCATCTGAAAATGCCCGCGCTCCAGAACTCAATCGCTCCGAAGTCGCACGTATTGCTTCGTTTAACATCAAAGTGTTCGGTGAGACAAAAATGAGTAAGCCGGCAGTAGTTGATGTGTTGGTTGACATTGTTCTTACCTACGATTTGGTTGCAGTTCAAGAAATAAAAGACATCGATCAAACCGTTCCTTATGACTTCCTTGATTCGATTAACGCAAACACAACGACGCAATGGGACATGATGTTAAGTCCACGAAGTGGCTTGCAAGACGACGACCAATCGTCACAAGAACAGTATGCATTTTACTTCAACACCTCTGTGTTTCGTCCAATAGGTAACGGAACGTTGTACAACGATAGCGTTGAAGATTCTTTTCAAAGAGAGCCGTTTATCGGTCAATTTGAACTCCTTGATGAAAACGGTACTGGAACTGGATTTGATTTCACCCTCATCACAATTCACACAAAACCTGGGGATGAGACAATTGGCGAAATCAATGCCTTGCACGATGTTGTAGAATCACATTTGGAAAACAATTCAGGTGAAGAAGTCGTCATTCTTGGTGATTTTAATGCGGGTTGCTCCTATGTTTCTTCTTCAGAACTGTCCAATTCTCCGTTAGCCCATTCAAATTATACTTGGATTATTGAAAACAATGTAGACACAACAGTTTCTGACAGTTACTGTGCTTATGATCGAATCGTCACAAACGGCGACCTTAATGGTCGCCTTGTAGGTACCTGGGGCGTTGATACATCTTTTACCGATAGTGATGTTTCAGACCATTATCCAGTTTGGTTTGATATCAAACGGTGATTAGATTCCTCGAAGTCTTCCACCGTCTACGGCTAAACTCACGCCTCGGATTCCACCCGATGCAGGGAGTGCGAGGAAGGCAATTGCCGATGCAGTCTCAAGGGGCTCAATAAGCCGTTCAATAGGAACTTGGCTCATCCAACCTTCGTGGACTTCATCGATACTCTTACCCGTACGTTGGTTGATTGAGGAGGCGAGGGAACCTAGTCGTTCAGTATTGGTAAAGCCTGGTAAGACATTGTTGATTGTGATGCAGGGATGCAACTCTCGCGACAAACTCTTCGCCCACGAGGCCATTGCACCTCTCAGCGTATTTGAAAGTCCGATATTTGGAATTGGTTCTTTAACAGATGTCGATATAATTTGAACAATCCGCCCATAGCCTGTGCTTTCCATACCTGGAATTACGAGTTGTGTGAGGATATGGGATGCATGCAAATGCCGCTTGAATGGTGCATCAAAGTCACTGACAGTGTTTTCGATGAGAGGTCCACCGGGTGGCCCTCCTGCATTGTTCACAAGAATATGAATGGTGCCGCGTTGTTCAATCAATTCACTGACAGCCGGACTCAACGATTGAGTGTCCTCAAGGTCCAAAACCAACGAGTGATGTTTACCGTTTCCAAGGGTTTTCATTTCAGAGCAAAGTTGATTCAAAGCTCGTTCATTTCGGGCGCATACAGTGACATCTGCCCCTGCCTTAGCGAGCATTTTTGCAGTAGCTGCACCGATTCCCTTACTCGCCCCGCATACCAGTGCATGCTTTCCAGATAGAGCACTTGTTGAATACGGATAGTCGACGCCGAGGAGGTCCATGCTACCGGCAGCAGTTGCTCTTCAAAGGCTCTTCTGTTGTTATAGCCAATCAAGTATGGCATCAAGTTCGACCAACCAGTCGTCAGAGGCGACATCGATTATCGAGTAATGGTCTCCCGGGAGCCACAACTTTTGAACATCAGTGCCACGAGCAGCCATCACTCGTGAATATGTTTCAGATTGCTCTTTTGGCACGTCGACATCTCGCTCGCCGTGTATGAGTAAAACAGGGGATACTGGAGTATGCTCAACAGGATTCAGTTTTTTCCAAAGTGAAGGATTCTCTTCTGGACTGCACCCAATCCACTTGCGAACTGCGTCACCCTCATCGGATAGTTTTGCTTTGTCAGCGCTAATCAAATCGGTTAACGGTGCTTGGGCTATTGCTAGCCACGGTTTTCTTTCTGCTTTTGATGCAAGTAAAAGAGCGAGTTGGCCGCCAGCAGAATGACCCATCACCATCGAGCGGGTAATGTCGATTCCTGGAAGAAGAGCAAGTTGTCCCCACGCACGCAAAACATCCGATAGAGTATCCATCCATACTCCCTCATCTCCCTCGCTCCAGCCTTTGAATTCAATATTCCAAGCAGCAACTCCTGCTTCGGCAAGATCTTGTGCAATAGGCTTCATCAAATCGCTCGTCCATTTTTTTTTCCAAAAGCCACCGTGTATCAGCATAATGCACGGTATCCCCTCATCCTTTTGAAACGGAGAAGGGTCATCCGGCATGTACAAGTCTGCAAACTGCCACTCTTCAGCCCCCCACTGCATTCTGTCGACGGTCATTGTGATATGCAGCGAAATGCCATCTATCACCCTTACTCACAAATTTGATACAACACTTGAAGATACAGAACCATTAGGATTAGACATGACCAATGTATTGGATATCGAATTTGAAACCATGGATGACGGACCGATAACTTTGAGGAAGCTCGGGGATTCTTCAACACGACAATGGGTCGTTGTTAACGTTGCAAGCGCTTGTGGCTTCACGCCTCAATACGCCCAATTGCAAGATGTTTCGGTGAAGGATGGTGTACAAGTTGTTGGATTTCCGTGCAATCAATTTGGAGGGCAAGAACCGGGTACGCATGAAGAGATTTGCGAATTTACAGAATCCAAATACGGTGTTACTTTCCCACTGATGGCCAAAATCGAGGTCAAAGGGGAACAGCAACATCCCTTGTTTGCCGAACTTAGTCTTTCGACAAGTTCTGACGGTTACTCGGGAGATGTCCGTTGGAATTTTGAAAAATTTGTTGTCGATACGAACGGTGAAGTGAAGCGGTATTCAAGCCGAGATGCTCCATCAGATATGTTGTGAGTTGCCGAATTTTTCGAATGCTCCGGGACGAAATACCCAACGCATTTCATCATCAGTATCGTAGTATTTTTTCACTCGGCTGTCGTTCGACATTTTTTCATGGAAAGCGAGCAGTGTTGGGTAATTCCCTAACATGTTGGCAGTAATTCCGTCAAATTGTCCTGAAAACATCATGAATGTATCCATGAAGGCTTTGATGTCTGCAATGGTCATATCTTCAGTATTAGCAAGCCATCCCGTCGTCGAGCGCTCGAAGACCGCTGATATGTTGTTGAGAGCGGCGTCCATGCTTCCTCCTTCGACAAACATCGCCTTTCGGGCAGAGATTTTTTCATCGATGTTTTCAATTGAAAAAGTGGGCATAAAATGTTCTCTCCAACCGTTAATGACTTCGACCAACTCGTCTACTTTGGCACGCACATAGAGGTCCTTTGGTTCAAGGCCAGCAAGTGCAGCAGTGTAGCGAAGCAGTGCATTCGATTCAGCTACGGTTCCATGTGGCGTTCGAACGATTGGTAAATATCCCCAAGGTAATTCTCCTTGATTTTTCATTTCGGTGTATTGATCCCAATCCACAACGGTGTTTTTCCATTCGAGGCCTGAAATCTCCAGGCAAAAGCGCGATACTTCAGCGAAACCAGGTGAAGCAAAGTAGACTATTTCATACATATCTTGTGCGTAGTGGAATCCGCACTTGAATTCTCTGTTCGCCGCTTCTGCTCAGGGGCTCACTCGACGCCTGTCACGAGGGAAAAGTACAGTTTCACGAACATTCTTTGCGCCGGTCAATTTCATCAGAATTCGCTCAACGCCCAAGCCCCATCCTGCATGCGGGGGAACACCGTGGCGGAAACCAGCAACATAGAATTCAAATTCCTCGGGGTCGAGGTCCATTTTCTTTAAATTTTCAATGAGCACATCCATGCGATGTTCTCGCTGGCCTCCGGATGTGAGTTCATCTCTTCCAAAGTTCAAGTCGAATCCACGGCTTAGTTGCCTTCCAGTGCTGCCATTTTCACCATCGACATGGTGGATATAAAACGGTTTGAGGTCCATGGGCCACCGTGGAAGGAAGTAGAATTGAGGTAAATCTTCTGCGAGTAAATCCGAATTTTCAGCATCTATGTCGTCACCCCATTCGATTTTCCCGCCTTTTCGTTGTATAGTTTCTATTGCATCGCAATAGGATAGGCGAGGGAAAGGCAATTCGGGCACGATGACCTCAATTGGGCCTTCATCTTGTGTCGCTCGGTAGGTGTTGATTGTGTCAATGTGTTGTTGAGATTCTGGGTCTTCAGCAATGGATTTCCACATGTGGTGAATCATCCGTTCAAGAACGCCCATGACATCGTCATCGTTGGCCCATGAACATTCGATATCAAACGAAATAAATTCATTCAAGTGACGGTATGTATCGTGTTTTTCAGCCCTGAATGCTGGACCAATTTCAAAGACTCTTTCCAATCCACCTGACATGCACAGTTGCTTGTACAGTTGCGGCGACTGGTTGAGGAAAGCGGGCGTGTCAAAGTACATCATCGGGAATAGGTCAGTCCCTCCTTCAGTAGCAGTCGCAACTATTTTCGGCGTGTGGGTCTCGAAAAAGCCTTCATTGATTAGAGCCTCACGGCCAAATTGGAGAATTTTTCCTCTGAGATGAAACATAGCATTAACATGAGAGCGTCGAAGATCAAGGAATCGATTGTCAAGTCGAGTGTCCAAAGCAACATGGACCGTGTCTGTGACGCCTAGTGGAAGAGGGGCCACAGCTCTTGAAATGACGGTTACAGCGGATGCAACAACCTCGAAAGCAGGAGGCGGTAATGGCTCTCCATCTTTCACCTTCGGTGGACGCTTTTCAGATACAATTCCAGTGAATTGTAAAGTTGACTCACGTGTCATACGCTGCACCATGTCCAGTGCTTCTTCACCAACATTATCGGCCTTGAGAAAAATTTGTGTAGACCCAGTTCCATCTCGAAGGTCGACAAAGCAAATTGCCCCCTTGCCACGGTTTGCCTCTAAAAAACCAGCAACTTTCACTTCTTCACCTACAAGTTCGGCTCCAATACTTTGGATTTGGCCGAGTGTGTGCGTGCGATATGCAGTCGGAACCCATGTGGTCATAGTGGGGGGGTTGGGGGGTAGAACATCAACCATTCGTATGCCAATGCTGGAAAATTCCAGCCAAGAGGGGAATGAAAGCACTATTTATTCCGAATAAGAATATCTCGGCATGTCGATAAGCGGTTTATTCATATATGGCAAGTATCGCGCCACAGCCATGACTGGAGACCTCTTTTCATCCGAATCAGTAACCCGTGGCCACCCTGACAAACTTTGCGATACTGTTTCGGATGCCATTGTCGATGCGTGCCTTGCCATAGATTCCAATGCTCGTGTGGCGGTTGAAACATGCGTCAAAGGCAAGGAAGATATGGGTCTGATTGTCCTTGCAGGAGAGGTTTCTCTCAACGGCAATGTACCAGATTACGAAAAAGTGGCTCGAGATGCAGCAGCCGCTGTTGGTTACACTTCTCACGCAATTGGGATGGATGCGACAACCTCCGACCACACCGAAGTTCAAGTACACATTACCACTCAATCAGCATACATTGCCCAAGGAGTCAATCAAGATCAGTTGTCTCAAGGTGCGGGTGACCAAGGATTGATGTTTGGATATGCTTGTACAGAAACTGAAAGTTTTGAGGAACTAAAAGGGCGATATTTCCCACTTGCTGCAGCCTTATCTCAGCGATTGACAAGACGACTAACGACCGTTCGTGAACAAGGAATTCTACCTTGGGCTCGACCCGATGGCAAATCCCAAGTTACCGTTGAATACGACGATGATGGCAACATCTCTCGAGTTCATACGGTCATTATAGCAATTCAACACGATGATGATTTGAAACAACAATTTGGAGGTTCAGAGGACAAAGAATTGGAGTATGTTCGTCAACAAATTTTGGAACATGTTGTTCGTGAAGTAATTCCTGCTGAACTTCTTGATGATGATTGTACTTTGGTCGTTAACGGAACTGGACGTTTTGCAGACCCAGGAGGTCCATATGCTGATGCAGGTTTAACAGGTCGAAAGATCATCGTCGATACGTATGGAGGTATGGGTCGACACGGGGGAGGGGCATTTTCAGGAAAAGACCCATCAAAGGTTGACCGTTCAGCTGCTTATGCTTCTCGTTGGGCGGCAAAGCATGTTGTAGCTGCTGGACTAGCGACGCGTTGTGAAATCCAATTGGCTTATGTGATTGGAATTGCAGAACCTGTTAGTGTACGTGTTGAAACATTTGGCACCTCGAGTCAAAGCGACAGAGAAATCGCTGAGAAAGTCAAAGCAACTTTTGATTTCCGACCCGGTGCTATTGCCCGAGACCTTCAACTCCTCAAGCCGATTTACTCTGTAACCGCTTCGGGAGGCCATTTTGGAAGAGTCCCCGGTAATGACGGAACTTTCCCTTGGGAGCAAATCGACCAAAACAGAATTGCTTCACTCCTAGATTAAGAAAGCACTTTTTTTCCGGCCCGTAGGGCCGATTCACTCAAGAGGTATGTACGAGTGGCTTGACTTGGTCTTATGTTGTCCCGGTCAATTCGCGCTGTCGCCTTTGTCCTCATCCTCTTGTTTGCGAGCCTATCGCCCCTTGCTATGACTGCACAAGCACATCAGAGCATTCTTTTGTCGACAGACACTTCTCATGTCGTGCTTCTACCGGGCTCGTCAGGTAATGTGACGCTGAATATCGAAAACAATGCAACTGCGATTGAATCATTCAATGTATCAGTTGACACCAGCGGACTTTCAAATCTATGGAACATCACTCCAAGCGAAGAAGTAGTTGAGAATGTCTTTCCCACATGGAGTAAAAATACCACTATTGTGGTTCGATTAGCCGAAGGTGCAGTCCCATCCGACAGCGGTTCGTTTGATATCCATGTTACAGAACCAGACCAAAATTTCACGAGCGTCATTACCGTTTATGTTTCAGTGGCTCCTTCATACATGCCTGCACTGAATTTGGCTACAATGGGGGGTCCATTGGTTTCGATGAATTCTGGTTCAAGCGCCTCGTATTCAATCGAAGTTCAAAACTTAGGTTCGGTTGAAGACACGCTTCTTTTGGATGTTGAATTTGAACCTGATTTGGCAGCATGGTGGGCCAATTACACAAATGGAACCGGCGGAAACAATTCGAACAACGGTACCGGTAACGGAACCGGAGGTAACGGCTCGGGTGGAAATGGGACTGGAAATGGCACCGGTGGAAATGGGACTGGAAATGGCACCGGTGGAAACGGAACTGGTAATGGCACCGGCAACGGTACTGGTGGAAACGGGACTGGCAATGGCACCGGCAACGGTACTGGTGGAAACGGGACTGGCAATGGCACCGGCAACGGTACTGGTGGGAACGGAACTGGAAATTCATCCAACATTACCATCGATAATGTCCTGATGTTCGGAAACAGTTACACGAGCTTTAACAGTTTAAATTCACTTTTGGAATCAATGGGCGTTGTCAACGCAGATGCAGTTGTCAGTGGAGGCCAAACATTGTCGGGCCATTGGAACAATGTCAATACTACCGCCAACATCGCCAACACGACGTTGCGAAACCCCAGTATCGATTGGGATTATGTTGTTTTGCAGGACCAAAGTCAGATACCAGGATTTTACCGCTCGTCGACGGATTGGACCAACAGTAAGAACGGTGCGGTCAATCTAGCGAATGAGATTACCAATGAGGGTGGAGAATCCATTCTTCTTATGACTTGGGGCCGAAGAAATGGGGATATTACAAATCCAACTCTTTATCCAAACTTCACCATCATGCAAGAGCGTCTCGAATCAGGTTATATTGACTATCATGACAACATGACTGCAGCAGGAAACACTGTTTGGATTGCCCCAGTGGGACTAGCGTTTGAGCATATTTACAACAATGTTGTTGCAGGAGGATTGAATGCTTCCTTGTCAGGTAATTTGTTCTTCGACCTCTATGATACCGACGGCAGTCACCCATCTCTTTCCGGTAGCTATCTTGCAGCCTGCGTGCTCTACTCCACAATGACCGGCAATTCTCCGGTCGGTTCCAACGACACGGTCTCACTTTCCGCATCGGTTAAACTTCAACTTCAGCAAGCAGCTGCAGCTACTGTATTCAACGAAACTTCACACCTCGCATATCCTTGGCAATCGACCACTACTACCGCTTCAATGTCTATGATGTCAAGTCGAGGTCTTGGTGGAGGGATTCCAAGCGGCTGGAGCGTACAATGGGTTGATGATCAATTCACCAATATGCCTGCTGGTTCATCTTCTGCTGCGAATCTCCAAGTTTCGGTGCCTTCAAACGCAGCACCGGACTATTACGGTTTCCGATTGTACAGTGCTTCTACGGGCGGCAATGTTTCAACATCGACATTGATGGTGGTGCATGTTAATGCAGAACATAATCTTAGCATTGTCTTTTTAGAACAAGACTCCGCATTCATCCCCGGTCTTTCGACCAATTCCAAAATCCAAGTGACCAACACTGGAAATGCTCAAGTTGATTACAACTGGGACTTGGCGATGATAGATGGTCCATGTGTTGCATCACTTGTTACCGCTTCAACACCAGGCATGTCTCCTGACGATGTCGAGAATATCCTGTTCCAAATTTCGGTGCATGAGGAAGCAACGAAAACAGATGATTGTGATTTGAGATTCGAAGCAACTGGTACCTCTTCATCTCAACAGCATTCCATCGCGCCGTTCTTTTTCACCATCGATATCGATGAATCCGTAGCATTCGAATTGGTCACGCCAATGACCGCGCTAGAAGTTACACCTGGAAGTCCGATTACCTATGAAATGCGAATCATCAACAACGGTAGCGAAACCGTGAATTTCTACCTCGATGTCACGACACCCCCCGAGCTTGACACTTCATTCGTGTCTTCCTCCAGTGTTGAGGTTAGCCCGGGTAATGTTGGAGTATGGACACTTTCGACCGACGGAGTTTCAGGTGAATACGGTATTTACTCGCAACTATTCTCCGTCTCCTACCTTGGTCAAACATCGCATGCTAGTCTTGAGATTGATGTGCTAGGCGTTGAGCAGGCAACACTCAACGGGCCTTTGGATGGGCGCATTCAAACGCGCCCGAGCGAATCAGTAACGACATCGTTCACCTTGAGCAACACCGGCACCTCTACTTTGCAACTTTATGGCTCTCTTCTGGGACTACCTGCTGGTGCAGATGCAACCTTGAGTCATGACGAGGTCATGCTTGCAGTTGGCCAAAGTCTTGAAGTCAATCTGACAATCGACACCCAATCCTCTGTTTCTGCAGGTTCATACCAACTTTCGTTTGCTTTCTTGAACTCGAATATATCTGCTGAATCGGTTGTTACGCTGCAGGTACAAGAGCGTGTCAGTGTAAAAATCAATTCTATGTCCTTGTCACAAAACGAGCAACTCGCTGTTGGGCCGAACAGTTCTACTTCGGTGATGTTCGATATGCTGAATACAGGTTCTGCTCAAGATACTTTACTCGTTTCGGTGGTTGACTATGGTGGAGCATTTGATTGGTTTGAATTTGAAATTTCAACTCCAACACTCGGCCTAGCTTCCGGTCAATCTTCATCAAACTCGGTTAGTTTCCGTGAACATACTGCTGGTGCTCCTACGAGTGGTGTCGCGGTTGGAATTGTTCTCCAATCGTCAACAGATAGTGAAGCAATGGATCACATAAACATCACATTAATTCCGTTCACGCCAGGGGCAGATTTGCTTGTCCTCTCGGATGACGACTCAGCAGAACCGGGAGGTACGATTCACGGAACAGTCGTTGTAACAAACAACGGAAATGCAGCGGATGTTCTGCAGATTACGACGGTTGGGATGGATTGTGGCGTGACCAGTTCACATGAACTTCTTCCAGGACAATCATCCTCTTCTATACCTTGGTCTTGCGTTTTACCTGATGATGCTGATGCAGGACTAAAAGAACTGAAATTCCGTGTCACCAGTTCATCCCGCCCGTCATTTTCTGCGACAAGCAGCGAGATATACACGATTGAACCAATTTGGGGAACATCCGGTGTGATAGAGATTGTATTCAGTGAAAGTGAACTTTCAATTCCTTCAACCGGAGGCTCTTCGGTAATGGTAACCGTAACCAATTTAGCAAATGCACAGGTCACTGGCTCGCTAAGTCTTGAGGGTGTTGGCGATGGTTTAGTGGCTCACGAATGGGTTCGATTGTTGGACAACGTCTCCACCAGTCAGTTTACTCTGACGGCAGGTTCATCCATGCAGTACAACTTGGGTTTCAACTCTTTAGTTTCTACAAGCGAACAGGCATCACTTAGTGTTCGTGCGACATATGTTATCGGAGAGGCCACTCAATCAGATGTATCAAGTCCGCTAGACATAGGTGTTGTTGGGCCTGAGATGCCACCTAACGGTGTTGTGCTACCGTTTGATGTTCAACTTGGCCAATCTGATACGCTGAATGCAATGTTTGGGGGCTGGATATTCGCATTCCTTATCCTTACAGTTCTATACATGCGTCGGGATAAGAAGGAGGTCTTGCATGTCAAAGAAGAATCCGAAATCGAAACCGAATCAGAAGAAGTAGTTGAGGAAGAATCTGCTCTCGGATACAACGAATGTCGAATGGATGGTGACAAAGTTTCGTGCCCTTCCTGTGATGCTCGGTTGGGTGTTCCTCGAGG
Source organism: Candidatus Poseidoniaceae archaeon (assembly GCA_030741225.1). Taxonomy (GTDB): domain Archaea; phylum Thermoplasmatota; class Poseidoniia; order Poseidoniales; family Poseidoniaceae; genus MGIIa-L1. Next base: position 13,619 of record JASLVU010000024.1, read on the forward strand.
AAGTGAACCTCCTTTCAGATTTTCTTGTCCGCAATGTTCAACTCTTATTCGTGTCGTTGAATAATCAACTTTTGCGTAGTGCGAGAAGTAAGAATGCTGTGTGTCCAAACGGTCCGTTCACAGGTCGAACTCCACCTTTGGAAGCCTTACCCCATTGCCGTTGAATCAATTCACCAGCCCATTCAATCTCAAGACCTTCAGCTTCACATGTCTCCCAAGCGCTTTCCAGTTGACTTGTTACAGGGCAATAGCAGACCAATCGACCGCCGGGTGATAACAGCCGAGAAATCGCTCGTATAGCACTGGGGTGTTCTGGTAAGTCCAAAACTACAGCATCATACTCATTTGAGATTTTCTCAACATCCTCAATCATTTCCTCAATTGTCCCTTCCACATGGTGATGAATTGGATACTGTGGCCAACTTTCTTTGCAGCGTCTAAGATTTTCTAAGGCGACATCTGCGTGTTCGTTACGCGGTTCGACGGTGACATGAACTCCGGTATTTCCGAGTACCTTTGCGATATACATGGCAAGGCCTCCACTACCGATTCCTGCCTCCAAGACACGATCGCCCGTTCCTATTCCCATCCGTGATATGATGAATCCAGCATCCTTTGCGGAGATGGTTTGTGCTCTGCGAAGCATGCCCTTGGTCATCTCAGGCAATCGTAGTTCAGCTCTTCTCAAGATTTTTTGACCGATAAGGACTTCATCACCGATTTTAGTACTTGAAAAGGTTTCAAGAGGGTCAAGAACCCCAATCCCCTTGATTTTACGCACCCCTTTTGTCATTTCGACAACATGCACTTTACCGTCTTTTTCAACCAATGCTGCCCATTTTTGGATGTCCATATG
>JASLVU010000250.1 GCA_030741225.1 Candidatus Poseidoniaceae archaeon
AGCAACTGGACCGTAGGCGTCGACAGTCATCGTCACTCCGACTGTTCCAAGCATGCCCATAGCAGCCATAGCGATGCAGTACAATCCGTACTCATCGCCACCAAATTCATTGGCCCCGAGGATACCAAGGGAAATGAGAACGACTGGAATGAAGGTAGACATCATACCAACAGACAAACCGGCAATTGCGTTTGTTGCAGGACCTGTTTTCGACATCTCTCCAATGTGAGGGATGGCTTTTGTCTTGATTCCAAAGACTGGTTCGATACCAGTGTAGTATTCTGTGACAAGTCCGATGAGGATTCCGATGATGCTACCAAGAACCACGGAGTGCATGATTCCGTATTGAACTTCAATCAATCCTTGGTGGATAGCGAGGTAGCCGCCAGCCCAAAACAAAACTGCTGCGATGAAGGTCGTGTTTCGAAGGGCTGCAGCTGGATCTTTTCCGTTCTTGAGGAAGCTCATTGAAAACACACCAATGATGGATGCTGTGTAGCCGATGAATCCGAGGAGGATTGGAAGAAGAACATAATCTGCTGCTTCACTGACATCAAAGTCGTTGGCAATAATCATGGCTGCGATGATCGAGCCGACGAAAGATTCGAAGATATCTGCGCCCATTCCTGCAACATCACCAACGTTGTCTCCAACGTTATCTGCGATCACACCAGGGTTTCGAGGATCGTCTTCAGGGATACCTGCTTCGACTTTCCCGACAAGGTCTGCACCAACGTCTGCTGCCTTGGTGTAAATTCCACCGCCGACACGAGCGAAGAGCGCAATAGAAGAGGCACCCATACCAAATCCTGCTGCGGCGCTGACTGGGTTCATGCTTCCATCTGTTGCCGTTTCACCAGCACTGAGCCAGAAGGCGACCAGAGAGATACCGAGCAAACCAAGTCCGCCAACTGAAAGCCCCATCACGGCGCCACCATTGTATGACACCGCAAGAGCGCCGGATTGACCATCGTTCTTTGCGGCCATTGCCGTGCGTCCGTTTGCAGAGGTTGCAGCACGCATTCCAGAGAAGCCTGCGAGCACGGATGCGACGGCACCAGCGAAGAATGCAATGGCTGTTTCAGTGTCATTGAGCCAAGCCAAGACGGCACCGACAACAACGACGAAGATTGAGAGCACCCGATATTCTGCAAACAGGAACGCCATGGCTCCATCTTGAATTTCTTGAGTAATGTCGGCAACTGTATCGTTGTCAATTTTCACTTTGTTTACTTGCTGGTAGAGCACGAAAGCAATTAACAGTCCAACCAGACCTGCGGCCGCGGCAATCATCGGTATATTATCCATCATAACAGAACACCTGTGCCTCGGCGACCTAAGAACCCCTCATAAGTGGTTCCCCTTTCAAAAGCCGTAGTCATGCCCTTTTTAGGACTGGTTCATTCACTCCGAACGCCATTTCGACGAGTGGATAGAGGCAATTATTGAAAGAGGAGATGCACGAGGGGGGGGTATGGCCATGACTGCCGAGGAGGTACTCGCCGAAATCGGGCCAGTACAAGAGATCCTCGATGAGCACGATGGTGTTGTGACCGTGCTTGACACCAGTGATGGCAACATCATGCTCTCGCTCGATGGAGGGTGCAATGGCTGTTCATCGACACCGATGACCGCCATGCAAATTTACTATTCTTTGAAAAAATTGGAAGCCATCAATGACGTGATTTTCGTCAATGGGGAACTGCCGGAGTACATGCGCAACTTCATCGATCAAAAGATGGCCAAGGAAGCCATGGAAAACAATTCAACGGGCGATGAGGATAAAGGACCTCAGCCTCAGGGCGAAATCGTTTGATTACTCTTCTTCTTTTTTACCAATATTATGAGGATTAGCCCCGAATGACACATTCTGTCCTTTGATATTCAACCTAGCTGCTATAGCAACAACGACACACAAAACTGAAAGCGGTTTAGGGAGATAGT
>JASLVU010000251.1 GCA_030741225.1 Candidatus Poseidoniaceae archaeon
GCTTTTTCAATGTCAACAAGGCCCATGGAATGGCCGCTGCTTTCTTCGAAAAGGGATCTTGGCTTATGATTCTCGTTGGCGGCTTTATGATCTGCAGAAACTTTGTCATGGGCTACAATGAGTTGTTCGAAGTGCAACTTCTCTGGAATATTCTCCTCCTCGGAGGTATTGCTTGCCTCATCGTTGGCCTTGCCATCTACGAAGGATTTGGTTGGGCTGGTGGTATCATTATGGGTCCAATCGAAACGTTTGGATTGCTTGCAAACACCCTCTCTTACCTTCGCATCATGGCGGTTGGTGTGGCTGGCGTTAAAATCGCTGAAGTCTCCATCATTCTCGGCTGGGAAAACATCCTCAAGGGCCTTGAAACCGGTGGAGCGGGTGGTTATCTGACCGTCGCCTTGTGCGCAGTCATCTTCCTCTTTGTCCAGGTCTTCGCTCTTGCCCTCGGCATTCTCTCACCAACAATTCACGCTGCCCGTCTCCACTTTGTGGAATGGATGGGCAAATTCTACGACGGATCCGGCCGTGCTTTCGCACCGCTCGGTGGCCGTCCCCTCCACGTTGAGGGTCAATCATAGTCCACGGACACAAAAAAACACGGAGGTAGCAAATATGAACGCAAACACCCTAAAAACGAGCCTAAGAACATTGATCCTACTGGCAGCCATCACCATGGTCGCTCAAGGAGCAGCAGCAGCAGACGCAACCGGAGCATCAGACGGTGACGGATACACAGCCATTGGCGCTGGTATCGCACTCGGTCTGGCCGCAATCGGTGCAGGTCTGTCCCAAGCAGCCATTGGCAGCGCAGCTGTCGGTATGCTTGCAGAAGACGGAAGCAAATTCGGACCAGCATTGATTTTCACTGCTTTGCCTGAATCCATCGTCATTCTCGGTGCTCTACCACTCTTCCTTTGAGGAGGAAGAACGGTTCCACGGCCGATCTTCGGCCAACTGAAATCACACTTACGGAGGAAATACAATGACGCTTGAAACACTTGCAAAAGACATCTCAAAATCAGCTAAGGCAGAAGCCGACGCTATGATTGCAGAGGCTCAAAAAGAAGCCGAAGCAATTGTCGCTGAAGCCACTGAAAAGGCTGCAACCATCCGTTCGGAAGCGGCCAGCCGCACCGAACGTGAAGCAGAACAGATTGCCCGCGAGGTTGTTGCGAGCGCTCGTCAAGCCAACCAAAAAGAAATTCTAGTCGCACGCCGAAAGGTCCTCGACGAGACTCTTGCGGCAACACGAGCAGAACTCAGCAGCGCCAAGATGAAGGGAAGGGCTAGTTTGCTCAAATCCCTCATGGCAAAGGCAGATGAAATTGGTAACGATTTCAACGTCCGACCTGTAGAAATGGATCGAAAGGCGCTCTCAGAACTTGCAGGAAAGCGAGGAATGGGCGACGCTGTTGAAGGTCTGGGCGGATTCGTCCTCGAGGCTACAGACGGTTCGGTGTCCTATGACATGCGCTTTGACACACTTCTCGATGCATCTTGGAAAGATGAATTGAGTGCAACTACCAAAATTTTGTTTGATTGAGGGATTCGAATGGTTATGACAGGAAACACACCCTATGTTGCTGCCCGAGCAAAGTCTCGTCGGCAGAAACTTGCGGACCGTGCCCGTCTTCGCCAATTGATTAGCCAATCACCAGACCAGTTGACGGTTGCCATTGGCGACATCGGCTACCGAACTGAGATGGACATGTACGCCGGACGGTTGTCTGGTGGCGATTTGGTGGAAGCTGCCCTCACGCACAATTTAGAACATGAATTGGATAAGATGGTCGGCCTATGCAACTGTATTATCTTTTTTATTTGTATAGGTAATATCAAATCCATTACCGTTATCAACGACACTGCTAACTGTTGTATTAAATTTTACATATTTTTTGACATCTGATTTTTCAGCACGACCAAGAATATAATTTT
>JASLVU010000252.1 GCA_030741225.1 Candidatus Poseidoniaceae archaeon
CAGCGCTTACCGAGCCAGATTGACCCCATGCTTCACCAGAAACGACATAGAGGCCGGAGGCATTGTCCACTGTTTGGCTCATCACGTGAACTTGGGTGCCGACATCAATTTGACCGGTCAAGCCAGTGTCGTGAAGGTACATCGAGAGTTCGGTTGCTGCTAAGGCATCGGCCATGCCCCATCCGAAATCACGGTTCCAGAACGGATCGACATCTGGCTGGCTTGGCTCACCGCGGCGTTCTGCGGTGATTTTGAGAATCTCCTTGACTTCAAGAGGTGAGAGTTGTGGGTTGGCTTCGAGCATCAACGCCATGATACCAGTCACTGCAGGTGCTGCATACGAGGTCCCTGAACCGCGACCAGTGTATCCATTTTCAGAAGCATCACCGCCAAGGAAGTTGTTGCAAAGCCCGGAAGTGACGCATGCTTCTGCTTGAATGATGTTGGTCCCTGGAGCTGAAATTTCTGGCTTCAATTCATTGAGAGGGTTTCCATCTGCGTTGTCTCGACGAGGCCCTCGTGAGGAATAAGAGGCGACAGTATCGTCTTCTCTGTCAACGGTATTGATGTCATCAGTTGCGCCAACGGTCACCGACAAGCTGGAGGAGCCCATACCAGAAAGGCCGTCATTATTTGGCCCATCATTGCCTGCTGCAACGCTGACGACGATGCCGGCTTCCATGGCTTCGTTGAGGATTCTGCTGTGCATGTCCTCACCGTCTGAGCCACCACCTTCGTGCGATGTAATACCCCAAGACAGAGAAATGATATCGATGCCGTAGTTGCTTTCATTGGCGTCTTGCCAAGCAGTGTCTTTGTTGTCAATGATCCACTGAAGACCATTCATGGCAGATTCGTAGAATTCTTGCTCAAGCACGTAATTTTCAAACGGTCCTGCTCCTGCATCGGTACCAATTCGAACATCGACAAGCGCAGCATCGGGTGCAGAACCGTAGAATTCAGTTTGCTCACCAGCAGCATTGATTCCAGTGGCTGCAGCCATACCCATGCAAGCAGTTCCGTGTTGATTTCCATCGTCCGGATCAAATGTTCCATCAGTTTCACGTAGGCCACCACCTGCTAAAACGCAAATTGGGTCGGATGGAGTGTAACATACCGCATCATAACCCGCTACGAATTTTTCATTGAGCCCTGGATGTTCATTGTCCACTCCGGTGTCAACCATTGCGACGTTAATGCCAGCACCTGAGACGCCGAGGTCCCAAGCACCCTTTGGGTAGACTGGAGAGGCCATCGCTTTGACCGCAGGGGTTTGTACGTCACCGTAGAACACAACTGAACCATAATGTTCGACCATCACCACATCGGTAAGACCAGCGAGGGTGGGTGCAAGGTGTGCATCAATTTGGCCGAGCAAAACAGCGTTGACCGACTCGATGACATCATTGACAGAGAGGTTGATGGCTTGCAGTTCCGAGATATGAATCGCTGAAACTGGCACGCTGTACGAAAGGCCGATGCCCGTGACGCCCTCGATGGATTCAATGCTGTCATGAATTCCGTTTCGATTCTCGTCAAGGACGGTGCGTTGCCACCATGGCAAGGTGGACTCGAGCCAATCGGCAACAGCTTGTTGTGGCACTTCTGTTGTTGAATCGACCGGATTCCAGACCACTCCGTTTGAGTCCATAGCCATCCAATCAGAACGGTCTTGATCAGCGTGAATGGTGAGCGAACCGGTGACCGGAGCCATCAGTAAAGCGAACATAAAGAATGCAACAATGCGACGCATGCGTGTCCCTCATGTCTTGGGGACCGCCCATCCATCATCAAGATATTGGATTTGGGATTCTGAGATAAACGCTATGCTGAACGCCATTTGTTGCGAAAGGTGGGAGCAGAGGGATTTGAACCCCCCCCAG
>JASLVU010000253.1 GCA_030741225.1 Candidatus Poseidoniaceae archaeon
CTTCAGAATTTACTCCGAACGAATGGATGGTTCCGCCTGCAAAAGCGTAGACAGGAGTATGAGTTGGTGCGCCAATATCGAGCCCTACGTGGTGATTTCGAACCCCGCCAAACAGTGGCGTAGTGTACATTCCTGGACGAGTCTCGTCGTACTTGCCAATTGTGAAGTCAAAGGGATTATCAAAATCTAATTGTGGTCCTTTGGAAAAATCATACACCCAATATTCATCTGGCAGATGGATGACTGGATGGAAACCCAACGGAACTTTGACCATAGTGTTCTGACCGGCTTCTTTCATATGATTGTTAGCCGAACAATGAATACCTAGATGCCAAATTGGAGTTCATGTTCCTGTCAGCGACTCTTTTGCTGATGGTGACTGTGTTGCCAGGATACGCACTATGCCGAGTCTTGGATGCAAGTGCAGATAGAACTCGAAAGATTGCTCTCTCACCTGCCTTAGGCTTGCTTTTAATTTACGGAATATCTGGTCTTGTCTTGCTGAGTGGTTTATGGACATGGGGCCTAATGTCAGCCATTCTTTTGCTCCTGAACAGCATTGCAATTGTCCAGATTCGTCGCAAAACAAGTTCGAAAAAAGCCCTCACTTCTTGGCAAAAATTGGAACGAGCCATGCACGGTGAAGTGTACGGCAAAGTTGATGAAAAAATAAGTGATGAAGTCGCTGCACAAAGATGGTTGCAAAACCAACGCAAACCGTGGATGATGTGTCTTGCTGCAAGTATAGTGGTGAGTTGTTTGTCATTACCCTTTCTAGCCGATATCCCGTTTGGAGTCGACTGGATTGGCTTTTCGACACTCACTCAACGAATTTCATTGGTAGGAAATCTGACGCTTTCTGGAACCAACACGGGATTCTGGACCTACCCTCCAGCATTTCCTTCCTTAGCAGCATGGCTGCAGGAATCGCTTAATCTTTCATCGAGTACAGCTGTTTTTCATTTGGGTCACTACAGTCTAGCCGTTCTCATATTGGGGATTGGTGGAGCAATGGACAGACATGGCGCTGGAGCACATGCAATTTTGGCCGTAGCTCTAGGGGCAGGTCTTTTTGCCAAAACATTTGATTCAGGATACCCAACGGTAGCAAGTCAACTTGGTCTTGTTGTTGGACTGCTGGTGCTCCTAAGACCAACGTCAACCAGAGGAAAACACCACACTACTGGTTTTGTATTAGCATTCTTGTGTGTAATGCTCATTCATCCAACTGGAGCTACTTACCTTGGAATGTTCATGATGGCCCATCTCTTGATTGGACTGAGCCTCAATGAAACATACGGAGAGAACATCAAGAAACTCTTGTTGGCAAGTTCAATATTGCTCACTGCTGCGGCGGCAATAGCGTTGTTAATTCTCGCTCCACGAATGCTGGATGCAGCCGTTTTTGCCGAATACGGCTGGCAAGGAGGGCGGCCCATGCTGATGTACAACGGTATATTGCTCGTCATCGGTCTGTGCAGTGGTTGGATGTTACGAAAAACAATCGAAGGGCGGCTGCTCATTTCTTGGTTTACCGGATTGTGGATTTTAACCGCAATTCATCTTGTAGAAGGCCTTGAGCAAATCCCAGTCCTGTCGCTTCTATCCTATACTCTGTACTCAATGGGGCTGCATGCATTTCACATCCCATTAGTAGCGTTGGTTGCCTTGTGGTGGAGCGATGCAACATGTCTTACAACTATGGAGGAGACAAGAAGTCTACTTACAGTTGGTTGGGACCCGCACATGCACAGGTACATGACAGCGGCTCTTTCGGTGAG
>JASLVU010000254.1 GCA_030741225.1 Candidatus Poseidoniaceae archaeon
AAGTGGGATGGCGTCTGGACTGAAACCAGGAATTCCGATACTTCATCTGGCCACGGTACACATGTTGGTGGTACAATTGCTGGTAACGGTGATGCATCAGCCGGCCGACGTGCAGGAGTTGCCAAAGGTGGGCAATTGGTTGCACTTGGGACAGGCGATGGGGCCTCGATTTTTGCTGCTGAGCAAGGTTTAGAGTGGACGTATCAGCATTCGATTCCTGGCCAAAATGAATACCATATTCGTGTGGTTTCGAATTCATGGGGGACTGACGGAGATTATGACCCAAATGGTGCAGTTGCTCAATTAACAGAAATGTTGACGTTTGATCATGGTGTTGCGGTTATTTTTGCTGCATCAAATTCAGGAGGCAACGGTGGAGAATGTGGAGGAGGTCTCAAAACCAATGTTTATGCGAACACTCCATCAGCCATTTCTGTTGCTGCTCTAACGCATGATGGCACTGCAGTGACATCATTTTCATCTCGCGGCTGCATGAACCAGATGCACACTTGGCCTGATGTTGGTGCCCCCGGAAGAGACATTTGGGCAACAGCTCCACGCGGAACTGCAATTGATGCCTCAACCAAACTCCAGGGCGATTTGTATTACATGTCCATTTCCGGAACAAGTATGGCTACTCCGCATGTTGGTGGAATTGCAGGCCTTCTCTTGGATGCCGCACCATCATTGGGTGTTGCAGATTATCATCGAGATGACCACGATGAAGGTTCATCTCTCGTTGGAGGAGAGGGAACTGCAGCGTACGGCCAGTTTGAAGACTGGGAAACAGCAAATTTTTCTCGTGTGCACGAACTTGAGTTGATTCTGGAACTTACCGCTCAATACGAAGGAATGTCGAATTCTTGCGAGAGTGGCAATGATGACGATGCTTGCAACGACATACCGGCAGAGTGCTATCGAAGTTCTACTGGCCAATGTCATGATTGGAGAGTTGGCCACGGTCTTACAAACACCGATAAGGCAGTTGCATTGGCTCGTACATTACAACTCATGCGCGACCAAAATGTGGATGGCATTGTTGACCATCCCGAATACACCGTTTGGGATGCTTTCGAGATTTACACTTCCTTGATGACCGTCGAAACAATCCCTGTTGACACGGACCGTGTGCGACATTCATGGAAGGGGGATTGGAATCATTTCAACAATGGAGCCAGTGGTGCTGTATATTACACTGAAGACTCACACTATGTTTGGATTCCAAACGGTACAAACAATCTCATGGCTTACTTTACACCTACTGAAGTCGATCTTGATACCGCGCAAATTGGTAGTTTGCAAATGGAAATTGATCTTGCCGAGGACGGTTCAAACGATGCACAAGGTGCAGGTACTCGAGTTTCCGACACATGGATCTACGATCTCGATGTTGGACCGGAGCACTGGAATACCTGGGCCCATTTCGATATCACCGGTCAAGCAGCATCCTTTTTGGGAGTGTTTGAAGATCCTGAATTCTTTGAGGCCAGCATCCCTTACACTGTCGATGTAGCTCTCACACTCGATTTATCATCACCCGTCGATATCACGATTCCGCAACGACCAGATTTCTATTCCGATCTCGATCCGACTACACCCTCTGATGCTTGGGATGAATCGTACAGTGGTCAACTTACTTTTACCAGAGAAGCATACAACCAATCTGCTTTGATGATGGAAATTCAGCCCATAATCTCAGATGATGGTGACTCTAGTGGCTTCTTTTCGGATCTTTCACAGTTATTCT
>JASLVU010000255.1 GCA_030741225.1 Candidatus Poseidoniaceae archaeon
ATGCTCTTCAAGTATGAAGATTCGTGGGTGCTTGAAAAGAGCCCTGCTGGTGCTCATCAATGGACGCCTTCAAGCCAAGAGGATATTGACATGGCACCTGATGCAGAAGATGCTTCACTCAAGGTTCCTACCATGATGACAACAGCTGACATGGCCATGATTCGAGACCCTGAATATCGAAAGATATCCAAGCATTTCCATGAAAACCCTGATGCGTTTGGCGATGCTTTTGCACGCGCATGGTTCAAACTTCTCCACAGAGACATGGGTCCAAAGTCTAGATATCTTGGACCTGATGTTCCTGATGAAGAACTCATTTGGCAAGACCCAGTTCCTGCGGGAAGTACCTCGTACGATGTTGCTGCACTCAAGCAGGCCATCAAGTCAACAGGCCTTTCGGTCTCCGAACTGGTTGAAACTGCATGGGCAAGTGCGTCCACATACCGTGGTTCAGACATGCGTGGCGGTGCAAACGGTGCTCGTATCCGATTGTCTCCACAAAAAGACTGGGCTGCGAACAAACCTGAGCAACTCTCGAAAGTTCTTGCCGCTCTCACACCGTTGGCTGAGGCCCACGGCGCAAGTGTTGCAGATACAATCGTTCTTGCAGGTAACGTTGGAATCGAAATGGCTTCAGGAACTGAAGTTCCATTCATGCCTGGCCGTGGTGATGCAAGTGAGGCTCAAACCGACGCCGCATCCTTTGCAGTCCTCGAACCGGTTTCCGATGGTTTCCGCAACTTCTTGTTGAAGAACTACAGTGTTAGTCCGGAAGAAATGATGCTTGATAAAGCACAATTGCTCGGATTGACCGCTCCTGAAATGACCGTTCTTGTGGGTGGACTACGCTCAATGGGCGTCAGCTCAGATGACCGAGGAATCTTTGGTGACAACACCAATCTCTCCAATGAATTCTTTACTACCCTCATGGACATGAACGTTCAATGGAAGGCTACAGGAAGCAACTCGTATGAAGCACATGACCGTTCGAGTGGGGAACTCGTACGCAGAGCAACTCGCTACGATCTTGTGTTTGGAAGCAACTCTCAACTTCGTGCCATTGCTGAAGTGTATGCTCAAGACGATAACAAGGACAAATTCGTTCATGACTTCATAGCTGCATGGAACAAAGTCATGAATGCTGACCGTTTCGACCTTGCTTGAAGTGCGTAACAGATATACGCCGGTGACAGGTGGGGCTGTTATGGTCAATATTGGAGATACTGCCCCTGCCTTTACCTTGAAAACCACCGATAAGAGCGATGTGAGCCTTGCTGACTACAGCGGCCAGACTGTGATTCTCGCTTTCTATCCAGGAGCCTTTACTGGCGTTTGCGACAAAGAAATGTGCGCATTTCAAGACAATCTTGCTCAACTCAACGATGCAAATGCAACGGTCCTAGGAATCAGCGTAGACTCTCCATGGGCCAATGCTGAATTTGCTCGTAAGTATAACATTGAATTCACTTTGCTGTCTGACCTCGACCGCGATGTTGTCAAAGCATACGACGCTACATTTGTTGGGCTTGGTGGCATTGAAGGATATATGTCTGCAAATCGAGTTGTTGTTGTCATCGATAAGAACGGTGTTGTTCAACACCGCTGGGTCGCTGAAAACCCTGGTGTCGAACCTGATTACGATGCAATTGTTGCCTTCGCCTCTACTCTGTGAAAGCGTTCCTCTCTTCATCCGGCTCATCCACCAATGAGGTATTGAGATGGTTACACTTGAAGAACTTG
>JASLVU010000256.1 GCA_030741225.1 Candidatus Poseidoniaceae archaeon
AAGAAGCAATGATGGAACAATCACGTACTCTCACAGGTCCCCTTGGAAAACTTCTGAAGCAGACTCTTGAAGAAAGTCATTCGTCTTCTTTTGATGCTGCTTTGGCATCATTTTCTGCAAAAACCCGCTCTTCTCAAGTTCAAAGAGTGATGGTTTTGATTGAAACAGCAATTGAACAAGACTCTCCGCTCCAAGGTATTCTTTCGGATCTTGCAATGGATTATGAACGCTTGAACGACCTCATGAACACTCGTGAGGAAGAGTTACTTGGTCGCGGCATATTGATTGTGATGTTCATTAGTATCGGTTTGCCAGTTTTGATTGCATTTATTGTCGGATTGTTCGCTCCGGCGAGCAAGGGTTTCCAAATTGACTCATTCAATACGACTTTCTCGTATTTCTTTGGAGTTGCATCTGCCATCGCTGTTGGAGTTTCCGGCCGTATGTTGGGTCGGTTCAAAGATGCACTTTGGTGGATGCCAGGTTGGATTGCACTTTCCATGACGCTTTATTTAGGAGCGGTAATGATAGTTGGAGGATGAAAATATGGGCGAACAAGTACTAGCACAATACGGTCGAGTAACAGTTTACACTGAAGATAACCACCCTGCACCGATTTACCATGTCGATGGATCTGCAGAACCAAACCCATACGGCGATCTAGCTGTTTTGCTTGAAGACGATGCTCTTGAAGAAGTGATGTACAACGGTGGTACCCAGTGTGTGAAAATTGCCCATAGAGACCACGGTATGTGCCGGACAAATATTTGGATTGATGACGAGTCCGGTATTCAAATAGCAAAAAACATTGCAGCTTTTACGAATGTCCCTCTTGGCGATGGTCCTGGCCTCGTTCCTATATTTGATGGCAGATTGCCCGACGGTTCCCGTGTGAATGGCACCATTCCCCCAGTAACTCCAGATGGTCCAACACTTACAATACGCAAGTTTAGAGAAGATCCTCTAACGATGATTGATCTTGTAAAATTCGGAACCGTAAATTCGCGTCTTGCTGCCATGATGTGGGTTTGGATTGAAGGACTTGATAGTCGACCTGCGAACTTCGTGATTGCAGGTGGTACCGGTTCAGGTAAGACAACGACATTGAATTGTCTTGGAATGTACATCCCTTGGCATCGACGTCTCCTGACTGTTGAAGATACCGCTGAATTGCAAGTTTATCACGACCACTGGCTTCGTATGGAAACTCGTAGAGAGCGACCAGATGGAACGCCGGAAGTTGATATGAACGATTGTTTAAAATCGAGCCTTCGTATGAGACCTGACCGTATTATTGTTGGTGAAGTTCGTGGTCCTGAGGCTGCAACATTGCTAACTGCGATGAATACTGGCCACGATGGTTCCTTTGGGTCATTGCACGCAAATACCGCTCAAGAAACGGTCACTCGAATGATTAATCCTCCAATGAATGTCCCACCAATTATGCTCAGTGGACTTGATTTGATTATCATCCAAGCGAGGCTGCATGTCAATGGAAAAACCGCTCGTAAGATTACCGAGGTTGCAGAAATTGCTGGAATGGAAGGAGATAAACCACGACTCAATATTATCTGGAAGTACAATGCAGCAACTGACCAAATTGAGGAAACAGGAATACCTTCAAAGTTGCGTGAAATCATTTGTACGGCTGCTGGAGTTTCTCCTGATGTGTTTGAAAAGCACGTTTCACAACGCCAAGCAATCATTGAAGATTTAG
>JASLVU010000257.1 GCA_030741225.1 Candidatus Poseidoniaceae archaeon
CATTTGGCAACAAGTTATGCTTTTACATTCCAGGAACCATTCACTACGATACATTTGGCAACAAGTTATGCTTTTCCATGAAGACCTCCAACAACCGCTTGAAGATGAGGCTGTTAGGAATAATGTGCTCTGCATGTAACTTTGTATCCGCTTGAGATTTGTCGCTTCTTTGCTGGTAAGATGATTTTTCGTGCTTGAGCACCGATGCAGATTTACTGTACTGGTATGTTGAAGGAGCCCAACGGACATCGAGATTTGCGTGTCTTCCGTTATCAGCATAATCGATAATTCCTCGCAAAAAATATGCAGATTTGTCTTTTGTTAGGACCATGTCTTGATGACCCGCTTTGGTCATGGCAACGACCATACGAATGTGTGCGGCTCTCTTCTCGTTCATGCATTGCCATCAGCGTTGGCTACTTGTTCCTATCGAGAATACCACTCACATGTTGCGTCGGTATTGCCCACCGACATTGAACAGCGCATCGGTAATTTGTCCCAGTGAAGCGACTTTGACCGTCTCCATCAATTCTTCAAACACGTTTCCTCCAAGCCTTGCAACTTCTTGCAATTGCTTGAGAGCAGCAGCAGTTGCATCTGCCTCAGCAGTCTGCCGAGTAGTCACCCGCTCTAAGCAGGCTTCCTTTTCTTCAGGCGTAGCACGTGCCAATTCCATTTCAAAATCATCGGCACTTGATTCATCAAACACTTGTGCGTTCGGATTTTGGAAGGTGTTAACGCCAATAATCGGGAGCGTACCATCGTGCTTCAAGTGCTCGTAATACATCGATTCATCCTGAATCTTACCGCGCTGGTACATCGTTTCCATTGCGCCAAGAACGCCACCTCGCCGACTGATGGCTTCGAACTCTTTGAGGACAGCCTCTTCAACCAAATCGGTCAACTCATCAACAATGAACGAGCCTTGCATTGGGTTTTCGGTCTTGGTCCAGCCGCTCTCCTTGTTGACAATCAACTGGATTGCCAGTGCTCTGCGAACACTTTCCTCGGTTGGCGTTGTGATGGCCTCATCGTAGGCGTTGGTGTGCAAAGAGTTGGCATTGTCTTGAATGGCAAGCAGGGCTTGCAAGGTCGTACGAATGTCGTTGAAGTCGATTTCTTGTGCGTGCAGGCTGCGTCCACTGGTTTGAATGTGGTACTTGAGCTTCTGACTTCGTTCATATGCATCGTACAGGTCACGCATGGTGATGGCCCATATTCGACGAGCAACTCGTCCAATGACCGTGTATTCAGGGTCAAGTCCGTTGCTGAAGAAGAACGAGAGGTTTGGCGCGAACTTGTTGATGTCCATGCCACGGCTGCGATAGTACTCGACGTAGGTGAATCCGTTGGCAAGCGTCAGTGCCAATTGCGTGATTGGATTGGCTCCAGCCTCAGCAATGTGGTAGCCAGAAATCGAGACCGAGTAGTGGTTTCGCACACCATGGTCGATGTAGTACTGCTGCACATCGCCCATCAGCTTGAGAGCGAAAGGCGTTGAGAAAATACAGGTGTTTTGTGCTTGGTCTTCTTTGAGAATGTCTGCTTGAACCGTTCCACGAACTGTTTGCAATGTGCGCGCTTTGATTTCGCTGTAGGTTGCAGCATCGACCATTTCATCGCCTCGGCGTCCAACACTAGCTAAGCCGAATGCATTGTGGCCTTCGGGCAATTCGCCCCGATATGCAGCACCGGTCAATTCGAGTT
>JASLVU010000258.1 GCA_030741225.1 Candidatus Poseidoniaceae archaeon
TTCCACTTGAAAAAGCAAGTAACATCAGCATTGGCCCCGTTTCAAAGGCTCTTGGCCGTCTTTCGACCCAACCGGTAAAAGTCGGTGTCATCGCAGTCTTACTTCTTACTCCGATGTACTTTGGCTTCCAACAACTCGAGGTAGGCTTTGACCAACGAGACCAGTTTGATCAAGAGGTTCCAGTCGTTGCCGACTTCCTCATGCTTTCCGATGACTTCCAAAGCAGTCGTTCACCTCTGTATTTGGTTTTGGATGTTGATGCAATATCTCCAGAAGGTCAAGCAGCATGGTTTGCATCGCAGAGTATGCTTCTTGGCAGTGAAGATGTAAGTGGAACTCCGAATGGATTGTGGAGCCTTCTTTCTGAGGCGCAAGTTCGAGATCCCTACCTCAATACACTGATGATTGGATTGAATTCATCATCCCCAGCAACATATCAGGATTTATCCGAATACCTTCTCACGAACTCGACGGGTAGGCAATTGACTTCGGGCGTTTTGTCCTCAGATGGGCAACAAACAGTATTGTCTTTCCAAGCTGAAACTCTTGATTGGCAAGCTACCATTGATCTCTATGATCGTCTCACTACACTCGCACAGGATACCGAGGAAGGACTTGATTCTGATGCTACGCTCCGAATAGGTGGCCGAAGTCTAATTGTTGCTCAAACCACATCAAACGTGGCAGAATCTGCAGTTCTTTCAACATCTGTCGTGGCACTGGTTATCCTTGGAATGCTTGTTGGAATACATACTACTCGACAGAAGAGTTTCAAACAAGGTCTTGGGAGAGGTTTCGTTTCATGGATTCCTCTCATGATGGTTGTTGGATGGGTTTACGGCATTATGGGCTATACAGGATACCAAATTAACGCTCAAACGGTAACTATAGGCGCTCTTTCCCTTGGCCTAGGTGTTGATTATGCAGTTCACTTCTCGATTCGTCTTGAAGAGGAAGTTGAGCACAATCCGTTTGTTACCCAAGATGTTTGGGTCACCAATGCATCTGCAACTACTGGGAGAGCAATGTTTGGTGCTGCACTCACAACCGCTGGAGGGTTTTCTGTGCTGAATTTGTCAGCATTACTTCCACTTCGATTGTTCGGTCAAGCATTTGTGGTTGCAATCACACTTGCCCTTTTATCGAGTCTAATCTTGCTACCCGCCTTTTACAATTCTTTCCTGAAAAGAGACGCAGCAAAATATTCTCTTCTCTCTAACGGTATATCTGAAAGTCCGGAGGCTGAGTAATGGATTCAATCGCTGTGGCTATGTTTTGGATTTCCTCAATCCTCATCATCCCCTTTTGGAGTCTCATGTGGTTCATGCCACAGCATGAACTTACGCGCAGGTTTGTCGGTGATATTCGATGGTCAGTTTTGCCTCTGCTCATACCGTACGTCATTCTCGCTTTACCGAATGCTCCGAATATCCTCATAACTTTTGCCAGTCAAATGCCGACACCGGAGATTGTCGTTGATTTATTTCAAGATGATGAAGTCATCGTACTGGGTTGGCTTCATTTCCTTGCTTTTGATTTGTTTATTGGACGATATGTATGGCTACGAATGCTCTCAACCAAGCGTCCAATCTATGTTTCAACACCAATTTTGATTTTGTGTACTTTGATGGCTCCTCTTGGTTTTTTACTCGGTTTATTGGCGACATGGCAACATAATCAGGTTGAAAGAGACTCCGTAATGAAT
>JASLVU010000259.1 GCA_030741225.1 Candidatus Poseidoniaceae archaeon
GTTTTGGAATTGGACGAACTGATTCAAGTGTTCAATACTCTGGTTGGAACATTGATGATGTTGAAATTCTACCAAAAGCATCGGGGATTTCCACAGGTGAAGGAAATTGGACCTCGCAACCGTTTGGTCCAGGAGCGACCCTTGGTAGTGAACCCTCTTCCTACGGTTTGATGGTCATCGATGCAGAGGTACCAACAGGTTCTCTCTTCGAATGGTCACTCATTGACGCAGCAACGGGAACTGCAGTTCCTGGCTATTCTCAAATGACCGACTTACAAGTTGATCTTGGAGCAATTGATTGGGAAGCGACACCGTCTCTTCGATTCCAAACACACATGATGACCGGTCAATCAGGTGGTCCTAAGATACACAGTTTAGGTATCAGTGGTGCAATTCATGAATCCTTTAGCGCAAATCCTGCTACCCATGATTGGACACTTGCTGGGACAACATGGTCTTCAACAACAGGGGTTGTCTCCGGTTCAGGTTCATTGACCTCCCCTCTTTACATGATTTCAAATGGATTTGGTGCACTTTCGACTTCTATTGCTGCGACAGGAGCACCTACTCTTGAAGCGAATGTTGATGCTACGGGATGGCAATCTGTTCCACTCGATGGATACGATACTCTTGACGAGGTCGGCCACACTGTACAATTCCGTTTCACTTCCTCAAGTGGTTCCTATTCCGTTGATTCATTCGAAGTTGAAACAGTTCGTTCAAACCCAAGCACTGGACTACGAATCGACATCGGTCCAGACGGTGTTGCAGATTGGGGCCTCGACGGTCCGAATGCAGGTTCCTTTGGGTTCCAAAACAGGCTCGCTACAGGACAACTCTGTCAAACAATAACATCCTCGCCAGGAACATCTTCAATGTTTGAAGTACTCCTGCCCCTTGCTGGAATCAATGATTTTGCCTTCACTCTCAATTCAAATAACGAGATGAAATCTCCGTATATGAATATTAAAATCGCAGGCTCAGATGTAACGAATAGAGGATTCGCTAATTTCCAAAACGCTCAACATATTTCCTTTTCTCAAACTGAACTAAGTGCTTTGAACAGTGCATTGTCCAACGCTGCTGATGATCGTGGTATCCTAGGATTGCCAATGGCTCAAGTAAGCATCACCATTGGCTCATCTCAGTCAACTACTGATGTCACACTCTGTGGAATCTTTGCTCCATACGATGCAGCAATAAACATGAATCTGATTTCAACATCTTCCGTAGTTCAAGCTATGAACCAAAAACTCTCTTCCATAGTAAGCATAGGTGGCGTAAAGGAACTCCGGATTCCAGTCCGCATGATGTCTTCTGGTTCAATCAAAATGACTCTTAATTCCATCTCTACAACACCGACACTGAATCCTGTTTCTCTTACAATTTATCCTCCGATTGATACACTCACGCCCTCCACAGATTGGATCACGGTGAATTCGACCTTCGATTTGTCTCCATTAGGTGTAAGTGATGCTGAATCCTATGTCAAAAATAATGGTTGGAGCATCGACATGAGTTTACGAGGCGTGTCGGGATCATCGTCAGTACGATGCAGTAGTGTACTCTTGCCACTCTCTGGTGCATCGACTTCAAATTGTCAGCAAAGCGGATACAGTTTAGGATGGAGTGATATCGATTCCAGCGGAGAAATTAGCATGGTTGGCAGTGG
>JASLVU010000025.1 GCA_030741225.1 Candidatus Poseidoniaceae archaeon
TAACTGATGTCACCCTTTCGAACACGAAGGATGTACGAATTACCGGACAAGGCGATGTTGATGTCATCGACGGAACCGTTGATTCTACAACTGTCGAAGTAACAGGTACAGGTCTTTACACACGAATGCGAGCCTTAGAGGCTACAATTACCGCTGACGGTAATCCAGTCGCTGACTCGACCGTATCATTGGTTTCAGGAACTGGAACGACCACTGCTACTGCAATAACCAATTCAACTGGTGTTGCATCAAGTTTAACTTTCCCTACTGTGAAAGTTGATAGAAATGGTTTGACAACACCTTCAATTAACGGTTACAAAGCAGTGACAGTTGCTAAAGTTGCGTATTCTTACGTGTCTTCAACCAACAACATTGCAGACTTTAGATATGCATCACAACTTGTCACATTGGCTGATGATGTTGACAACACTGTAACTGTACCATTGACCATTCGAATACACGAGCGTGTTTGCCGTTCGAGCAGTTCGAACTGGGTCACGGTCGCACCGTGTGCAGGAAGTTACTTCTCTACTGCATCGTCTCGACAATTGAGTGACGGAAATGGTGGAACTGTTACAGAGTCCGGTTACTTTGCTGGATTAGCCTATTCAAACCGTCAAAATGAGGTTTTGATGCTAGACACTCCAGAACTTTTCTGGAAAGGTAACGGCGGAGTATTCAACATGACTGGAGGCACCATCCTTGCTACTGGAGCCTACAAGCAATACGATGCTCAACGTTGGTTGGCTCGATATCCATACGGAACCCGGATGGTTCTTGACGATGCATCTGTTTTCGGAGTCACTCCGAATGAAGATGATGGCGGAATGTACGGTGTGCACATTGGTTCATACAACTGGCCAATCACCCATTTCCAGGCCAACAACACGGTATTCTCAAACCTTGCATCGATTGAAATGCAAAATGGATATAGATCGACATCCAGTTCTGCTACATATTACTGGGAGATGAAGGAAGTCTCGATTACGAACTCCACTTTGTCACACTTTATGGCTGGCAATCGCGGTACTCTCACTGGAGCTACAGCGCAGACTGACAAGTGTCTCGAACTTGGCGGTGGAGAAGATACCCTGAT
This sequence comes from Candidatus Poseidoniaceae archaeon, assembly GCA_030741225.1. Taxonomy (GTDB): domain Archaea; phylum Thermoplasmatota; class Poseidoniia; order Poseidoniales; family Poseidoniaceae; genus MGIIa-L1. The sequence goes on from JASLVU010000025.1 coordinate 1,097, forward strand.
TCACAACAACGTCTTTGAGAACTGTTATGTGGGTATCACATTCGAAAGATCCACTTACTACAGAAGTCACGGAACTAAAATCGGTGCTTGGAACGTTACCGTTAGTGACAACACATTCAACGATGGTGGTAACCAAGCTGATATCTGGTTCCTTGGAAACGGGAACAGCAAGAATGCTCGAATTGTGAACAATGTGTTCAACAATGCAGGCTCCTTGTCAGCAACCGATGATAATGCGGCTATTACGGCATTCCCAACAACCGGAAATTCTGGACACACTCACAAGAATGTTCTCATCAGTGGAAACACAATTAACGCTGAAAACGAAGGAATTTACTTCAATGGAGCAGAGGACTTCCGAATTACTGACAATGTGATAAACGGTGTCGGAGATGCAGGATATGAAGGAATCCACATCGTCGGTGGAACCGGTGCTGTTGATAACAACACACTGACAGATGCCGACGGTGGCCTTGTGGTCGAAGAAGCCGTTCAACCTCCGGCATCCGGAAACAACCTCTGTTTCATCAGCGGTGCTCGATACGGCTACCGATACACGGCTTCATGCCAGTTCACTGTGACTGCAGGACAACCGGTTGATGTTAACATCAAGGTCGACACTTGGGGATACGAGGCAAGTCTCGAAATCACTAAGCCAGGCGGTGGAAAAGACACATGGGGACGAGGTACAAGCTTTGCATTCCCATCCTACCGTGGAACAACTGTTTACGAGCCTCTTGTCACCTACAACGCAACTGGAACATACACGTTGACTGCGCGAGATTCGTACGGTGACGGTGGTATTGAAGTCAATGTTGTGGAAGAAATAGCAGCTGACCCGTACATCGGTCCAGTGGTTAAAGACAACACGCTTCAATCGAGCGATCCAAACCGTATCGCACCAAACGCGGTTGGTATGATTTTCGATGATTGTACCGATGTTGTCGTTCAATCCGCACGTAACACAGTATCTGTTTCAGACAATGCACTCTCAATGAGTAACTGTGATGTTTATGATGATTCATCATCATTCATCGGTGACGGAACCAATTCGACAGTCGGTATCAATGCTGACGATTCGAACAACGATGTCTTGACTTTGTCCGGAACCACAATCGATGGTTTCGCAACAGGTATTCTCAAGACAAGCGGAGACCTAGCACTATCCGGTGCAGCAGATATCTCTGGACATGATTACGGTGTCTATGTCGATGATGTAACGGTTACCGCAATTGATGCTGCAGTTAACGGTGGAACGACCGGTACAGGTCTCCATGTTGTCGACAGTGACGATGTTTGGGTTTACCCAATGAATGCATCTGGACTGGTTGGAATGTATGTGGAAAACACACCATTCCGCTGGGACGGTGGAACATCCACTGCTGTAACATCACTACAGGTTGTTGAATCCGAAGGAAGTGTTGAAAACATGACCTGGCCGACTACAACTACCCAAATCAACGCTGGAAGCAACGCATATGTTACCTCTATTGGAAACACTATTGATCACACGAAGTTGACCGTAGCAGCTACCGCAACAATCGATGAAGCAAACTTGTTTTCATTAAACTCGACACACTTGGCAGCAACGCCGACCAAGCCTGTTGCAATGATGATTCAGTCGACGGACGGAAGCCGTGCATCGTATGTTTCGACAACATTCCAACCTGAGCAAATGGATGTCGACGGTTCCAATGACGACTGGATTGGTGGAAACGCCCTTGACCCGTCGGGATACGCTATGCCTGGTAAGATGAGTGGCAATGGAACCAACGACATGCTGGTAACATACATCGAAGGTGACTATCTCTACATCGGTCTAACCGGTGAAGATCTAGCAGCCAGTGATGTTTTGATTTACCTCAATGTTGGCGGTGCAGGAACCACTACCGGATACAACCTCGGTGGAGCACACACATTGCCATTCATGGCTGACTACGTGCTTTGGGCAGATGATGCATCGAACTTTGCATTGTTTAGCCACGGTTTCCTCGGCTGGGGACAGACCTCCGCTGGCAGCGGTGCAACAACTCTAGTTGCATCGTCAAGTGGATTGACTGAAATTGCAATACCGTTCGCACAAATCGGTGGCACACCGTCAGAAATTGACATCGTTGCAATCGTTCAAGGTGAGACAACTGCTGATGTAAGCACTGTACACCCAACACAGAACATTAATTCTGGAAACACTTTGCAAACATTTACTGAATACATGACCATTGAGTTGTCCAAGAATGACTTGCAAACCGGTGTCCTTGATGATGAAGTTCTTGTTTACCGATCCTACAAGGGTTCGAACACTGCAAGTGATGCAAAGAACTACGACCTCATGATTAAGACCAAGGCAGCTTGCAACTATGATTGGGCTGTTGTTGAAAACATCTCGCTTGCAACCAATGTTGTCTTTGACGATGATTATGTGACCTATACTGGTGACACGACCAACGTTCAAAACACGATTGACATCAAGCGTGCTTGTCCATTGATTCAGCCAGCACTTGACAACATCACCATTGATGAAGACTCAGGAGTTTACACCTTTAGTCTACTCAACATGGCTGATGACGAACAAGACCTTGAATCGACACTTTCATGGACATCTGCTGAGCGAAACATCGTTTCGTTCGATGCTGATGTTGATGGAGTCGATGACGACATTGTGTCATGGGATCAGAACGTACAACAGTTCACCATCACACCTCTTGATGACCAATTTGGTTCGATGGTCTTTGACTTTGAAGTCACTGACAGCAACGGATTGAAGGACAGCAAGAGCATCAATTTGGTGATCAACAACGTCAATGACGCTCCGATTATTTGTAACAACGATCGAGCATCGACTGACTGTATGCCTGTCTTTACTGTTGATGACATATACACAAACATCAATTCGGAAGGATTCAACAACATTACGAAGGATCTTGGAAGCCTTGCAAACGTTGCGAACTCGTACATTGTCGACCAGGCAAATGAGCAAGTTCCTGACCGTCAAGTCTACGATTGGGATGCATCAGTTGACTCTTCATGTATTGCATTCAGTGTAGAAGTGAACAGTTTGAACAGTCTTATTGTTCATGAGAACATGAGCAACGAAAAGGGTGGTACATGTACCATTACAATGGAATTGACAGATGACGGTACAGTGAACAACACTGCTACAGCATTTACTGTTGATTACTCAGTAGCTCCTGTGAACGACGCACCAGAGATTTCCTTGCAAGACGCTAACGGCCAAAACTTGGTTGTTAACGACGCAGGAGACCGTGCAACCGGTGAAGGTGAATTCATCACAATGACTGAAGACGATACCAACGCTGACAACCTCACTTGGGATCTTCTACCGCTCATGAGTGACATCGACCACGACGTTCCATCAGAATTGACATGGACTGTCACACCAACAGAACAGTGTGTTTACACCAACTACTTCACAACAGCAATCGTTGGAACAGACCTCGTGTTTACCTTGATACCTGATGCAACAACCAACGCTAAGGTTTGGGAACAGGACTTCATGAACGACAACGGTATCCACCAAGTACGGCCAAATGACCAGACCTTCTGTGCCATTAACCTCATCTTGCAGGACACACCGTTAGCACCAGCACATACACCAAACTACAACCCATCAATCATGCCAATTGCAAACTATTCGCAAGGTACAGATTCGGTTGTCATGTATGTCACAATTGATAACGTTGCTGAGAAGGTTGCAGATTACTCCTTGGACGCAATCTCTGGAGTAGACTTCAACGGAATTACCAACATCATGACCGGAACTGAAGTTCCAGTGTCGGTCAACATCAATGCTGGTGGCGATGAAGGACCATACACCTATGATCACATGTTGGCTGTTACCTTCTTCACCGACGGACACACTGACGATCAATTCACACGAACAAGTTACTACAATGTACCTGATTACGGAGAAACCTTGACTGTCGATGAGGATGTTTACATCACCAAGGACACAACACGTGTTGAAGTTTCGATGGATGTTCTAACCTGTCTCAACAATCCTTGTGATTTGACAGTACCATCCACTGAAAGATTCCAAACCGATTCACCTGAATCCCACCGCGCTAACAACGGTGGTACTCAAGGTGCAGCATGGTCCAACCCTGGACAATACGGTGTCAACGGAACTCAAACCTCTGAACGTCGACCAATGCTACAGGACAGTTACTGGTGTAACAACCGCTTGACTACTCTGTCTCTTGAGGCAGCTGAAGCGAGTGCAGATTGGGGCAAGTGTAACGAATATGCAGCAGGACAAGGTTCGTTTGGTGCTACCAACCAAACACTACCAAGTGTTGTTCGAACAATCGGTGCAAGTGCTGTGCCATCGTTCGCACCAAGCATCGTTGTCGTCAGTCTAACCGGATTGTTTGTCAGCGCTCTTGCCTTCTCCAGCCGCCGTGCTGATGATGAAGAAGAGATGCTTGAAAGTACTTCGATCGAAGAAGACGAGATGGCTGTGAGCCCAGTTATTGCAACGATTTTGATGGTTGCAATCACTGTCGTTCTTTCCGGCGTAATCTACGTTTGGGCCAGCAGTCTTGCTGACACTGATGTGAAGGGTGTTCCAAGAGTCACCTTTGATATCGAGGATGTCAACAGCTTTGATGCTGACCAAGGACATTGGAGAATCACAGTACAATCTTCAGAAACCGATCTCGCAACTCAAGCAGTTGAAGTTCGTGTCTTCTATGTTGATGCAAGTGGTGAAGCACAAGTAGTAACAGTCAATTTGGCTGACACAAACGATGTGTATGGTTTCAATCCAGATAACAGTAATTCAATGGTCACGTTTGTCGACCAGGTTAACTCCGAAGGAGATGACAGAGTATCGACATTCAACACTGGTGACACTGTCTTCGTACGAACACACGATTCGGAAGGTACGCCTCTCGAAGATGTGACAATCACACTAAACTACGCTCCAAACGTAGGCCAAGGTGCTCAATTGCGTACCTGGCAAGGATTGTCATACGACGTTAGTGCTTGAGCACGTTCGTAGATTGAACACAACAGGCGCTCAGTGGAGGGCTTCGGCCCTCCACTGATGCATCTCCCATCCGCAAGGAATGATCCACCTTCTTAGGTGGTAACCAACCGTTCGCAGGGGGTCTCCATAAGGAGCCCCCTGCATTCGGATAACCTTAGGGCTCAAGCGAACCCTTTCAAGGTGGTTCAATCTCAGAGGAATGATTCATATGTCGAAAAGCCAACAATATCCACGTACCACATGTGTTGTTTTTGATTGCGATGGCGTCTTGGTTGACGCAGTTAGCTCATGGCGTACACTTCATGACCACTTTGGAACAGACAACTCTTTGCATCTTCAACGATTCATACGTGGAGAGATCTCGGATGTAGAGTTCATGCGCTCTGACATCCAGATGTGGAAACAAGTTCAAGATCCAATTTATCGGGATGAATTGTTTCGTGCCTATTCTGGTGTTTCCCTAATGGAAGGTGCACGTGAAGTGGTTGAAACACTCAAGTCTCATGGAATCTTTGTAGCGATAGTGAGCGCTGGAGTTGACTTATTCGTCTCATCGATTGCAGCTATGCTAAAAGTCGATGATTGGATTGCCAATGGATTTGTCTTTAACGATGACGAGACGTTGTCTGACGAAGGAATTTGCCGATTACATGCGACTGGTAAGGGCGAAGTCATCTCTCGATTACTTACAATGAACAATTTGGATGTCGAAGGCTGTGTTTCTGTAGGCGACTCCGAAATGGACCTATCCATGCACATTGAGGGTAGCAGATTTATTGGTTTCAACCCTTCAAGAGAGAGTTCTCTTTCAGCGTTTGAAAATGCGGGGGTTGACATTATCAAGCGCAAGGACCTAAAGTCGATACTTCCACTCCTTGTGCTTGAATAATCACGCAAATGGAATTGATGTTGTTGCGTGGCTTTTCAAATTGACAATTGTTAGCATACAGGGTTTGGGCTGGAATCCAAGCATTCTTTGGTATGATGTTTGATCCTGCCAAGTACTCGAACAGATGAGTGTCGTTCCCTTGAAGTCAACACATGCATGTCCATGAACGTGGCCGGTAACGAAAATGTCGGGGACTTCCCGAATTACCAAACCATCCTCGGGCTCAGGAGAAAGTGGGGTTTTTCCACCCCATTGGGGGGCTAAATGCCTACGCCTAAGCATTTGTCGCATTGCTTCTACTGGGTCAGCGTAAGTTACAGTTCGAAGACCGGCAACAAAATCGTCAATTGATTTGCCATGATAGGAAAGTAATCGAACTCCGTGCAAGGAAAAATCGCATGGATTGCCAACGAAAGTGGTCGTGTTGTAATCTTGTTGAATATCTTTTTCAAAGGTTGGTTGAGGTTCTGCAGGCCTCACTGCATCATGGTTACCTGGTAGCATGATACACTCTACCCATTCTGGTAGAAGTTCGAGTAGCCTTGCAAATTCCGAATATTGGCCAAACAAGTCGGGAATTGATAATTCACTGTCTTGTCCCGGGTATATTCCAACTCCATCGACACAATCCCCTGACAGAACGAGATATTTTACGGTCTTTGCTAACGGGTCGGTATGGAACCATCGCACCATCTTGTGCCATTGAGCTTCGAGAAATGTTTTGGAACCAACATGGACATCGGACAAGAAGGCTGCACTTACTCCATGTTCTGAAGACGCTTTTTGATGCGTTGCCTCCATTGGGAAATGGAGGTCGTCGACGTAGAACATATCTCCAGTTTGGCTGAATGTACCCGATACGCCAAGAACATCGTCAGGCATGAGTCCTGCCTCCAAAATTTGTTCATGTGCTCGATCTCTATCATCGCCTTTCCTTTTGGTCAGCAAGCAGGTCAATTCTCCTGTTTCATCTTCAAGATTCCAAATGAGATGTCCATTTTTGGTATATCTTGGTTCGTTTACCAATCCGATAGCAACAGCTTTGTTTTCATAACCTTGGTATCGATTGCTCTCAGCATGAAGTCTTGAGATTTCTGTGGGTGAGCGCGGCAATCTCGAATTTTGAATTATCATTTTTCGAATGCTTTGCAGGCGGTCACTAAAACAAGATGTAATGTCTGTCATTTTTCCTTCTGTAATGCTGTTACCGGTAATATCGTAGTGTACGAGAATATCTGTAGGAGCGTCAGAAGCATTTTCACTAAAGTCAGCAGTATTCCAATCCGGTAAGTTGTTTCTAAATTGAATGTCGAGGGGTTCAGGGGGAGAGATAGGGGCAATGGTTCGTCCAAGTTCAGCCACATTCGCAACATTCGGATTAGTTGGTGCTGTTTTTACCGCAACCGGAGATTCTTCTTTCCAAGTATCGATCATTGCCGACAAGAGTTCTTGGGTAAGGTAACCTTTGTTGAATCCAATCTTTGCCGCACAATCGAGAATGCTCTCAAGTTCCTCAAGTTCAAGAAGTTGAGAGTGAATTGCTGAAACAGGAATCATTCCTCGACTGCGTAGTATTGCGGTTATTTCCGCTTCAGTCGCTCCCATGATACGAGGTGGCGGCTACGCTCCAAAAGTACATCGGTTTGAACGCTTGAACCAAAATTGGGTTCAGTCCCAATCGGCTTGGTTGTCAAGTGAAGTATCATCGGTAGTTTCAGAGTCACTCTCCCATGAGTCGTCTTGCCATGGTGCTGATTCTCTAGCAGCTTCTTCACGCTTTTGACGCTCAAGTTCAAATTGAATTTTCTCCGCCTCTTCGTCAGCCCTTTGACGCTCAAGTCGCTTTCGATGTTCTTCAGCCTCAACCATTGCCTCATCCCATCGCTTGATGGTGGAAAGAAGTGCAAAGTGAACAAAACCGATTTTATTTTCAGCGCGGTTTCCGCCAATTTGGGTTGATTCGGCATTAGCCCAATTATTTGAGGCGATTCCAACGTAGACCAAACCAATTTTTTTGTTGGCTCCATCGTTTTTTGGGCCTGCTATTCCAGTTATTGATATGGCAATATCTGCATTAGCGTTTCTTAATGCTCCTTGAGCCATTTGAATTGCGACTTCTGCTGATACAGCACCTTTCTTGTCAAGTGACTCTTGCTTCACACCGAGTTCCTTCACTTTTGCATCATTGGAATATGTAATCCAAGCCTGATTGAACCACGATGAGGCACCTGCAATATCAGTAAATGCACTTGAAAGTAAGCCTCCTGTGCAGGATTCAGCAACGGTGATGGTGTGACCCCCCTCTTTGATTCTTCGAACGAGGCGCGCCGCTGCGGCTTGAACGTCTTCATCCATGCAGTTCAAGGCAGAGTTCCTCCGTTTTGAGGTTAACCCTTTCATCAATGCCTTCAATAACAACCTCTCACAGGGCAGGCTGGGTCTGTGGTCTAGTGGTTATGACACCGCCCTTACACGGCGTTGATCGAGGGTTCAAATCCCTCCAGACCCACTACCATAGGTAAGTTCGAATATCTTCTTCTGAATCCGCAACGACTTTGGTTATTCCAGAATTTTTTCGAAATTCCTCGGCATCCGCATTGGTTCCATCAATGAGAATCAAGTGAACTGCACGCTGCCATAATCCTGGTTGAGGCACTGCTCCTCGATGGTCAACTGCAACTAAAATATCATCGAGTTCTGTGAACATCAACAAGGATGTTGACTTTTCTAATTGTGCTGCATTGAGGAGAAGCCATCTTGCTCCACTCATCGATGCTCGCACATCGTCTCCTAGGTCATCCAGAGTAACAACTCTCAACGTCAATCCTCCATTGTATAACGCAGTAATGCAATTGCTCCGTCAAGACCCAAAAGTTGTTTTCCAGCATCATGGTCAGTCGAGCACTGTACTAATTCTGCACCGATGTCTGCAAGTCCATTCACCCATTCAAGCCATGATTTACCAAAGATTTTTTGTGATTCATCACGTAGTAAGTCTGCTGAAATGAGTAACTTCTCAATAGCACCTTCATCCATTGCACGTTGTAACGGTAGTTTTCCGTATGCAACTGCACCATTGGTCGACAGTCGTAGCCATGCCTCCTCGATGAGGGAGGTTTCTCTTGAAATAGCATATTCATTCAGTAGATCACCGGCTAGGCCTTCTCGAAGTACTTCATTCGCTCCCGAACGTCCACCCATTGAAGTTGCAATTGATTTCATGAAACGAGTTTCTCCATACTCTTTCAAATCGTTCAATAAAGCGTCTCTAGCATGACCTGGGCCACATAGGATAAGTGGTGTTTCATCACCAAGTGTAGCGGTTAACGCTTGGATTACATCTGAACGAAATGAACTTGCAATCTTTGATGATTGCTTTAGTTCTCCTCGTTTTCCTCCGCCTCGCATTGTCCATGTTGCTCCCTCACGCAACCCTCTGGAGGTCACATAAAAAACGACAATTTCGTCGTTTTCGACAACGATAAGTGCGACTTGAGATTGTCCTGATGCCCTTTCGGACTGAAGCAGTAGTTCGATATCCGACGAAGAGAAAAACTGATGCCATGAAAGTTCAATCTCATCTCGCACTTGCACAATATGAGTGTGATGTAAGCCGATATCAAAGTGAGCTTCCTCGATTGTCCCATGGATGCGTAAATGTTCGCTAAATGATTGGTATTCGGTCGATTCAATCCTTAGACGAATCCACATTTTCTTCCTTTCAGCAGATTTTGCTCGACCGCCTTCTTCACCGCCTGTGGTTTGGTCACGTCGTTCACCAAGCATATTCAGATGCATTCCTTCTCTGGCCATTCTTGCGAGCGCCCACAAATCGTCCTCAGTTTCCATTCGGAGTCGCCATAGCTGAGGTTCGCGCTTGAGAATTTTCATTCTTTCACCCAAATACGCCAGTCAATTGCCCGTTTTCATCCATGTCCATGTCCAATGCTGCAGGCCGTTTTGGTAGCCCAGGCATCGTCATCATGTTCCCGAGAACTGCAACAATGAAACCGGCCCCAGCATTGAGTCTGAATTCACGCACAGGTATTCGGAATCCAACTGGAGCGCCCAACTTTCCAGGATCGTGCGAAAATGAATACTGCGTCTTGGCCATACATACTGGTAGATGTCCGTAGCCCCAAGATTGTAATTTCTCGATTTGCTTCATTGCTGCGGGACTTATATCCACTCCATCGGCTTTGTACATTCTCTTAGCAATAGATTCAATTTTTTCCAGAACAGGCGTGTCTTGCGTGAACAATGGGGTAAAAGGTCGACCGTTTGCTACATGGTCATGAACTGCAGCGACGACGGCTCTGGCTAATTGTTCTCCACCAGCTCCTCCGTTTCCATGAACTTCAGTCAGGGTGACCGCCACAGCGCCGCTGTTTTGAGCAGCATTTCGAAGTGCTTCAAGTTCATTGTCCGTATCCGAATTGAATCTGTTAATTGACACCACGACAGGCATGCCGAAGCCGAGCATATTTCTGATGTGCCTGTCGAGATTTCCTTGCGCTCCTCTGATGACAGCATCAACATCCTCTTTCTCAAGTTCTTCTTTTGATGGACGATAACCGCCGCGATTTCCAAATGCCCCACCATGCAATTTCATCGAACGAATGGTGACATTCATAACAACGCAATCAGGCGATTTCCCTGAGTTTGCTGCTTTAATATGCATGAACTTCTCGGCGCCCATGTCTGATCCAAAACCGGCTTCAGTAACCACGATGTCAGCAGCCCCAAGTGCAAGCCTATCTGCAATGATACTCGAATTCCCATGGGCAATATTTGCGAAAGGTCCACCATGAATGAAAGCAGGATTTCCTTCCAATGTTTGTACTAGATTGGGTAAGAATGCATTACGCAGGAGCAGTGCCATCGAACCAGCAGCACCTATTTGCTCAGCCTTGACGGGATTTCCACTCATTGACTGTCCAACAACAATTTGGCCTATTCTTTTCCTCAAGTCTGCGTAATCATTTGCAAGAACAAGAATTGCCATGACTTCACTCGCAGCCGTAATATCAAATCTGTCCTGACGAGGTAATCCATTGGCTGGACCGCCAAGTCCGATGACAATATTTCGTAGAGAACGGTCGTTCATGTCAAGTACACGTGGCCAAAAGATACGAGTCGGATCCAGTTGGGTTTCGTTGCCTTGCTTGATATGATTATCAATAAGTGCAGAGAGAAGGTTGTGGGCAGAGGTTACCGCATGCAGGTCTCCAGTGAAGTGAAGATTGATTTCCTCCATCGGAATGACTTGCGAGTGTCCGCCACCAGCAGCCCCTCCTTTTATTCCAAAAACAGGGCCCATGGAGGGTTCACGAATGACACACGTTGCGCTTTGTCCGATTGCACATAGTGCCTGAGTGAGTCCGATTGTCGTAACCGTTTTGCCCTCACCAAATGGAGTTGGGTTTACCGATGTGACAAGAACAAGACTCCCTTGAGGTTTTGTGAACCGCTGGCTGAGTGCCTCCCAAGTAATCTTCGCCATGCCTTTTCCCATTGGCATCAATTCGTGAGAAGAGATTCCCAATTTCCAAGCAATCGACTCTATCGGTTCTAGAGATGCTGCACGTGCGATGTCCAAATCAGAGGCCATGGGGATGTTGCGGAAGAATATGCCTTTGAAACCCTCGGGTCACGAACGAAAGAAAACGGCAGTTTCAGGACCCTCGTAAGAAAGCCGAATCACTCGTCTTTCATTGCGCCAAGATATTCAGGTAGTTCCACTCCTGCCATCTTAGCAACATCATGAACTGGAGGTAGGCTTTGCATCAGTGATGAGATGAAGTTCGAGGTAGAGCCGCCTTCACCGTTCTTTCCACCGTTGCCGGAATCCCAAACAGTAATCTTGTCAATCTTAAGGTTGGAAATTGCTTCTGTTTGACGAGAGACCAGTTCTTCGATCTTTTCAACCATCAACAAAGTTGCTGCAGCCTTTGTGTCACCACCAGCACTTTCAACCAGCGAACGGTAGCCCGATGCTTTGGCTTCGAGGACAGCCTTTTGCCCTTCAGCTTCTGCCATGTATCGTGCAAGTATTGCATCCGCTTGACCTTGAGCAATACGGCGTTGTCGCTCTGCTTCTGCATCAGCAGAAATTTCGACTTGCTCTTTTGCAACTTGCTCACGGGCAATGTCAGCAGCTCGCAGACGTTCGCTCTCAAGGGAATATTGAGCCTTTTCGATTTCTTCTTGAGCACGGCGTTGAGCAACTTCAGCTCTCTGTCGAGCCTCAGCTTCTTTCTCAGCAAGCGTAGCATTGGAAATTGCAATAGCTGCACGGCTTAGGTTCTCACCCTCAATAGCAAGTTTTTCTTGTTCTTGAACGAAAACTCTCTCGAGACTGATTGCTGATGCCTTACCTTGAGCGGTAGCAGATTTCGCCTCTTGAACGGCAATTTCTTCTGCTTTGATTGCATCTGCTTGTCCAGTTTTTGTTTCTGACTGTTTCTTTTGGACTTCAATAATACGGTTTCTATCCGCCTCAGCAACTCGAATTTGACCCATTTCCAAAGCCTTAGCACGGTCACCTTCTGCAGATGCAATTGCTTCTGCGGCTGCCTTTGCACCAATCGAGTTGATATATTCAGCCTCGTCAGTGATGTCAGTAATGTTGACGTTGAGCAGAACGAGACCGAGTTTGTGCAGTTCAGAATCGACGTTGTTTGAAACCATTCGTAGGAATGCATCACGGTCTTGGTTGATTTGTTCAATTGTTAATGTTGCGACGGTCAAACGAAGTTGTCCAAAAATGATTTCTCGTGCCATCTCTTCAATTTGAGGATTGGACAGTCCAAGAAGACGCTCAGCAGCATTTTGCATTATCATTGGAGAAGTGGAAATACCGATGACGAATGTCGATGGAACGTTAATACGAATGTTTTGTTGTGAAAGTGCATGTTCCAGTTGGATTGGAATGGTCATCGGTTTCAAGTCGAGGTAAGCATAGTGTTGGATAAGAGGCCAGACAATCTTACCACCACCGTGGTAACACTTTGCGGCGCCTGAATCTTTCACATTACCGTATACGACGAGAATTTTATCGGATGGTGCGAGTTTGTATCTGCTCGTAGCAACATAAATTGTTCCGAAAACTGCAAGAGTGAACAAGAAGAGTCCGATTACTGCGATAGATGTTCCAGCGTCTGCCATGATGAATCATACGAGGTGTCCTTTATGAGTGTTGACCCGAACAAAGAAGGACACATCAAAGGTCATTCTTCTTCATTCACAGCAGAATTTATGGAAATTGGCCGAACAATAAGTGTCTCGCCAATGGCATTGACAACCTCAATGAATTTACCCGTCTTCAAACTCGCAG
>JASLVU010000260.1 GCA_030741225.1 Candidatus Poseidoniaceae archaeon
AGAGGGTTGTTGAGAACCAAAGGCTGCGAATGCATTGGAGACCTCACTTACAGGAGGTGGTAGCGCACGAGCTCGTTCCTCGGCTTTTCGTCGTTCAAACAATGCTTTCTGCTCAAGTTCTGCTCGCTCCTCGGCCATTTGTGCTTCGACTGCACGCCACATTCGAGTCTCCTCTTTCTTTCTCGCGATGGATTCTTCTCTTTCGATTTGCGCTTCACTGGGCCGGTCAAAGCGTTTCCAAAACCACCATGCTATGAAAATGAGCAGCAGCGAAACAACAAGACCAGTGACAAGGGTTTCCACAAGGTCGTCCATAGGACCACACTCTATCAAACAAGTTCAGCATCAAGGGATTTGTCGTTCATGAGGTGCTCAAAGCCTGGAGCGACTTCACCTACAGCGACGACCAGTTCATCTTCGCCACCCGGTAAACTCGAGATGTCGACATCCGCACCTTCTGGAATGTTTCGATACAGTGGTCTGCGGATAAGGAATTTGTTGAACGAAATGAACAGTGCTGCGACCACACCCCAGAACATCAGGATAATCGAGAGTCCCTTCGGATTCGACGGATCCCAAACATTCGGAGTGTTGGTAATCATGTCGCTGAAATACGAGAACATGAGGACAATGAACAGAATTGGGAATGCCAAATACATCAACAAGTCCCACCATCGTCCAACTTCCATGTCGTTGTCGCCGGTGTTGATGAAATCGTCACGGAAAGCAGAGACTCCAAAGCCGAGGTAACCCTTGAGACCTGGAGGTGCTACACCTGCCTCGACACCGGACTTCCAGCGAAGATAGCCGTATTTCCAAATCGAGAACGCAATAAACAGTCCAGAAAACATGAGGCCGTAACCCCAAATATGGTCTTGAACTTCAAGGAATTCAGGGAATGCAACACCGCCGTCATCGAGTTTAATCCACATTACTGCTGATGGTAATCCAAACAAGAACAGAGCAACTCCAGTCAAAGCGACCGATTTCTCTCGTTCATAGCCGTGGTCAACGAAATTTCGAACACATAACTCGACGGTCGAAATCATCGAAGTCATAGCGGCAAAGGATAACGCAAGGAAGAATCCTGCCATCATGAACAACGGGCCAATCGGTGCGAACGGTGCTTGGGCAAACACTTCAGGTAGAGCCAAGAACGTAATTGCTGATGAACCACCGGTAACGGTTGCAAGCGGGTCTGGATTGACTGCAAATATTGCTGACAGAACAGCGAGCCCTGCAATAATTGAGATGCTGTTGTTGGCCAAGCCCATGGTGAAAGCATTGAGCACTGTGTCCTCGTCTTTGCTCATGTAAACTGCGTACGTAATACACATACCCATACCCGCAGAACACGACCATGCCGATTGCGATAAGCCATTTATCCAAACTTCAGGTTCAAACAGCATGTCAAAGTCAACGGTGAACATGAACAGTGCACCGTCAAGCGTACCGTCTGAGAAATCCATCCACAGTGAAAGGAACAATGTCAAGAACAGCAAGGCGAACAATGAAATCATCAGGTAAAAGTTGACTTTTTCAATTGCTTTAGCACCTTTCCAAATTGCAGCCAAAGTCAATGCAATGACCAAGAATTGGAAGAAAATAACTTGTCCGGGATTTTGTAAGAAAGCATTCCATACCTCTGTAG
>JASLVU010000261.1 GCA_030741225.1 Candidatus Poseidoniaceae archaeon
AATTTTTCCAAATATTGAGGAGTCTCAATCCGATACGATGTCGGAATTCACTGAAAGTAATCCAAAATTCACTGCTCGCTCTTCAAACTTTAGCGTGGTGCCTTCCAGTGGTTGGACCACAGGCGGTGAAGAAATCACGATTACTGGTAGTGGCTTTTCAGACCTCGCCTTCTCGAACATCACAGACGATGGAATCAACCATCAATGGGTGGAGACAACCATGGACTATTCCGATCAAGCTGGGCGATGGAATGCTGTTTCCGTCGATTCAAATGGTCACGTTCATGTGGTGCAAATTAAGGATGAAAGTTACCAAATCCGTCACAGTGTAAATGACGGAACCGGTTGGATTTCGAATGGTATCAAGACTTGTGGTGCCACATATTGTTGGGATATCCACATGGTCATTGATGATAATGACCACATACACTTGGCCTACACAACATACACCAGCTGGGATGAAACTCTGGTCTACATGAACTACGATGGAACAACATGGACCGATACTGTAGTCTCAAACTCGGCTCATTTTGGGCCAATTGGTATAGCAGTTGACTCGAACAACCATCCGCACATCTCCTATGCTCTCGACGGCTCAGATCAATGCGGTAATGGACTTCGTATTTCCTCATATGATGGATCGAGTTGGTCGTACACGAACATTGACCAGGGCTCTAACCGTGGCTGTGAGTCTGCCATTGTCATTGATGAAAGCGATAATATTTACATCGCCTATCAAGACCGTAGCTCCTCGAAATTGAAAATCGCAACAGACAAAAGTGGTTCTTGGGACTCCTATTTGGTTGATACAGGAACCTCCCCAAGCAATTTGTATCCAGGGTACATGACATCGATGGCCATGGACCAACAAGGACAATTTCACATCGCTCATCAAGATGGCAAAGAGAATGATTTACGATACTCAACAGGCGCTCCGAATAGCCAATGGACGACCACCATAGTGGATGCAACTGGGCATACTGGTCGGGACCCATCAATCGCAGTTGACGCTGCTGACCAGCCTCATATTGTCTACCACACCTGGTCTGCACAGAATCTAAAATACGCAACAATCGACCCGGTTTCGGGCAATTGGACTGTGGCCACAATGGCGAGTGCCGGCGATGTCGGTGAGGGGAACTCTATTTTCATCGATGAAAGCGGGGATATGCACGTTCCTTTTAATGACGGAACGAATGATGTTTTGAAGTACGCTACGAAATCAACTGGCTTGAGTCAAACAAATGAAATCAGAGTTCAGTTCGGCCAATTTGGCTCCGTGACAGGAACGGTTGTTGATGACACAACAATTACCGTAACGACGCCATTATCTGGTTTGACTCCCGATACAATCGACATTACGCTTTGGGATAAAGATGGTAATTCGCAGATTCTATCTTCTTCTTTTGAGTTCATCTCTCAAGATGACCTTGACAACGATGGTGTGCTTAATGAGAACGATGATTGTCCAAATGATGCAGGTACTTCAACACAAGATTTGACCGGCTGCCCTGATGATGATGGTGATGGTCACAGCAATTCAGGTGATGCTTTCCCAAATGATGGGGCTGAATGGGCGGATAGTGATGGAGATAGTGTCGGCGATAACGCTGATGATT
>JASLVU010000262.1 GCA_030741225.1 Candidatus Poseidoniaceae archaeon
GGTTGAATTGGTCGTCAAAAGGCTTGCATCGCCCACATGGGCATTGGTAGGCTTATCGAAATGACGAGGGCGTCATATTTCAAAACGACGTGCACAGGAGCTGCATTATGAGCGAAGCGATCAAACCAACCACAACATCCGCCGAAGACTACGCTTATTCGACCCCGCTTGATGAATTGGACGTGTCCAATCCACATCTCTGGCCGAACGAGGAATATTGGCCGATATTTGAGCGTCTCCGAAATGAAGACCCTTTGCATTATTGCCCAAAAGCTTGGGAAAACCCATATCGCTTGGACAACGACAGAGGTGTTGGAGCCTATTGGTCTGTAACCCGATACGACGATATAATGGCTATCGATACCAACCATAAGGTGTTTTCGTCAGAGCCAATTATCGTACTGCCCGATCCAGATGACGACTTTACTTTGCCCATGTTTATCGCCATGGATCAACCCAAGCATGACATTCAGCGCAAAACAGTAGCGCCGGTTGTTTCGCCGCAAAATCTGCAGCGGATGTCGACCTTGATTCGCGAACGCACATGTATGGTGCTGGACAGCCTACCCATAAATGAAGATTTTGATTGGGTGGAATTGGTTTCTGTAGAGTTGACAACCATGATGCTTGCCACACTCTTTGATTTTCCTTTCGAAGAGAGAATGAAGTTAAAGAGGTGGTCAGATGTATCGACTGCTGGTCCGGAAACAGGAATTATCGAGAGTGAAGAGCAGCGACGGGCAGAGCTTTATGAATGCCTCGAGTATTTCACCAACCTTTGGAACGAGAGAGTAAATGGTCCGCCAAATTTCGATTTGATTTCAATGCTTGCGCAGGGCGAAGAAACAAAAAATATGGATCCGCTCGAGTATCTCGGCAACCTGGTGTTACTTATTGTGGGGGGGAACGACACCACAAGGAACTCGATGACCGCAAGCATATATAGCACTAATAAATTCCCCTCAGAATGGGAAAAGCTGAGATCTGACCGTGATCTTATTCCGAATGCGGTGGCAGAAATTATTCGTTGGCAAACGCCGCTGGCCTACATGCGCCGAACCGCTTTGGAAGATTACGAAATGCATGGCAAAACCATCAAGAAAGGCGACAAGGTCGCCATGTGGTATGCCTCCGGCAATCGGGACGAGCGAAAGTTCGAACGCCCGAACGATTTGATCGTAGATCGCCACAATGCACGTAATCACATCTCATTCGGCTTCGGCATACATCGTTGCTACGGAAATCGACTGGCTGAACTACAATTGCAGATTCTTTGGGATGAAATGCTGAAACGCTTCAAGAAAGTCGAAGTTGTCAATGAGCCGGAAAGGAATCTATCGTCCTTTGTGAAAGGCTATACTGAAATGAAAGTCAGAATTAGTGACTGATATTCTTAACAATTGTAGCGGAAAAATAGCACTCGTAACCGGCGCGGGAACCGGTATTGGACGCGGGTGTTCCATGGCACTTGCCGAAGCTGGGGCGACGGTGGTCGTCACCGATATTGATGCCGGTACAGCAACTGAAACCGCTGAATTGATCACCAAAAATGGTGGCATGGCGCGCGCGCTGAGCCAGGATGTGACCCAGGAAGACGTTTGGCAGGATGTTATTGCCAG
>JASLVU010000263.1 GCA_030741225.1 Candidatus Poseidoniaceae archaeon
GAGCGACGTGACGGCGTGGTCGGAACAACCAGTCATAGACGTGGTGAATTCGATTGTCCGGGCCAATCAAGAAACTCGATTTTGCTGGAAACATGCCCAAATGAACTGGTACGAGGAATTTATCCGCAACGGCTCTGTCTGGATCCGCAAGAAGCGGGAATGGCAATCCACCCATCTCCTTCTTGAACTGGGCGTGAGAGTCACTCGAACCTTCGCCGATTCCAACGACTTGACAACCTGCTGAAATAAACAAATCGTGCTGTTCTTTGAAGGTTAGACAGCCGCGCTTACACGTTGGCGAGCCATCCTTTGCGTAAAAGAACAAAATTCTCCATGATCCCTCGAGGTTTGAACTGTCAAAAACGTTGCCCGCATCGTCAAGAAGGGTAAAATCTGGGGCGATTTCGCCGATTAAATCCTTGCTCACTTTCTTCGCCTCTGCTTGGGTCAGACGGTCTGCTGTCAAAATGACTTCTCCCATATTATCAACCTCACACCGGTAAAATATGGCGCATTCGTGTCGCCTTCGTCAGAAGATATTCCCTATTTTCCGAGCAAACTCCAACCTTGTGTTCCACTCGTTCAAGAATGTTGATTCCGTGTTTTTCCAATTGCTCAACCTTGTCAGGGTTATTGGTCATCAATCGAACACTTTCGTAACCGATATCGTTGAGCATGTAGGCCGCAATTTTGTAGTCTCGAGCATCGGCAGGAAGATCGAGTGCAAGGTTTGCATCGAGTGTGTCGAGTCCACGATCTTGAAGATTGTAGGCTTGCATTTTGGCGAAGAGGCCGATACCTCGACCTTCCTGTCGGAGGTATAGGACAATGCCTCTTCCTTCTTTTTGGATATTCTTGAGGGCTTGCTGGAGTTGTGGTCCGCAATCGCAGCGCAAGCTGCCGAGTGCGTCTCCAGTCAAACATTCGGAGTGCATGCGAACGAGTGGAGGGTCTTGCTTATCCATGTCTCCGAGATAGATGGCTGCGTGTTCTGCACCATTGGTCGGGTCGATGTAGGAACGGATGCGAAATTCGCCGTACTTCGTAGGTAATTTTGCGTCTGCAGGGACTGCAGTATATTTTTGCTGAGGGGTGGTCTCCATGAATATTCAAATCTACGTTCAAGGTATAAAGGGCTGTTTCTGAACAACATACGTTGTGGCTTTTTTCTAAACGGTTCTTCAAATACTGGTTGTGTGTAATCTACCTCGTGAGTAGCGGGTTCGATATCGGTGTGGCAGCAGCGGTTGTCGCAAATTCGAGAATTCTTTTGGTTCAAGAGGCCAAAGGACCCTATGCTGGTTGCTGGGGGCTCCCCAAAGGCTACGTGGAGCCAAACGAATCCATTGAAACAGCAGTACTCCGAGAACTCAAGGAAGAAACCAGCATTACTGGTTCCATTACTGGGTTTATCGGATTGAGGACAACCAAAACTCAGCATGGCGTTGGCCTTTTCCTTTGTTACAAAATCAATGCAAACGAACTTACAATTCGCCCGCAAGATGGAGAGATTTCGAATGCTCGGTTGTTTTCTATTGATGAATTTTCTCAACTCGAATGGGTTTCTGCTGCCATGAGGGGATTTGCTGAAGTTGCGCTCAAGGATACTTTC
>JASLVU010000264.1 GCA_030741225.1 Candidatus Poseidoniaceae archaeon
CCTGCCCTGGAGCAGTTGGCCAATCTTCATCGCTGATGCGCACTGCACCAAATTGAAGAATCCAAGGTTCAAGAGCACCGATTTCATGAAGACGACGTAATCCAATCTCTGCAAGAATTATGCCGTCGACACGACCCTGTTGCAGTCGCTTTAATCGAGTCTCTACTTGGCCACGAACGGCAATTGGAATAATATCTGGCCGCTGACTGAGCATAAACGATTGACGCCTGCCTGAGACCGTTCCAACCATGCCCGATTCAGGAATACAATTCAAAACACTCTCGAGCGAGGTTTCAATGTTGTTTTGCAACACATCGAGGAGTGAAGATGTCGTTTTTGAAGGGGGCAAAATGAGCAAGTCGTTTGTACAACCTCGCTCAATGTAGGCAAGGTTCTGAATTCTTGAATTCATCTCAACAGGCACATCTTTACTCGAATGTACCGCAATGTCAATGTTGTTGCTCAACAATTCAGCATCGACTGCATGAATAAATTGACCCACAGATGTTGCTAAATCTCCGCCAAGTGATTGATCACCTTGAGATGAGATACCAACTATTTCAGTAGAGTAGCCGCTTTCGGCGAGAGTGTCACTCACCTTATTGGCCTGCCACATGGCAAGGGTAGAGGTTCTTGTACCGATTCTGATGGGATTCAAGATGTTGCCTCCGGAAGGGTCGATTGTTCGCTAATGTGAACAATCGTCTCGGTTACATCACGAGCCACCCTGCTAAGAAGAGTTGGATTGATTGGTCTGTCGGTGGAATGAACCATTTCATCCAATTGAATGGTTTCAAACGGACCTTCTTGATTGCAAATCCAGGTTGCAATCTCTCTGGAGAATGGGCCGAGTTGGTTTCCACCTTCTCCAGCTAAATTCGATTGGTTCCATTGCTCTGCAAGGGTTTCAAGCGTCGAGTAAATGTAGGCTCGGAACTTTGCTTGAGTTCTGTCGGTTAACGCAGACATGAATCGATTCTGAATGTTGGTCAGCAAATCGTCACTGCGTCCAACCGTAGAGGCGTAGTCCCACTCCATCCCAACTTTTCGAGCAACTTTTATCCAGTATTCCATTCCGAGCAATTCTTGATTTTTGGAAACACCTGAGGCATCAATTGAGGGAGGCCA
Source organism: Candidatus Poseidoniaceae archaeon (assembly GCA_030741225.1). Lineage (GTDB taxonomy): Archaea > Thermoplasmatota > Poseidoniia > Poseidoniales > Poseidoniaceae > MGIIa-L1. Next base: position 1,129 of record JASLVU010000264.1, read on the forward strand.
TGAGAAATCCATAACCTTTGCAGAAGATGAACTCGGTATCAGATTCGACGAGTTGTATGTTGGCTCAATATTGCGTATTGTCGAAATGATCAACGAGGGTTGAACCAATTCATCGGTCCATTCATCAAACGAGATGACATTTACCTGCGAAGAAATTTCGGGATGACGCTGGGATGAGTATTCGGGATTACGTGTAACGACAAGAATGTCTTTTTGACCAAACTCAAGGAGCGTTTCAACTGCTTTGCATCCCATATCGCCGAAACCAAGAACAACTGAGGACAAGGTTTCTTGTTCGGAAAGAAGTTCTTCAATGGCAGTTGTCGCTAAATTGAGCATCGATTCCGTGGTTTGAGTAAAGCCAAATTCCTTTCGCAGCATACGGTTTGCAGATACCACGTGGTCGAAAAAAGAACTGTTGATGTCACTGACAAGACCGTTTTTACGATGCATTGCAACTGCACCTCGG
>JASLVU010000265.1 GCA_030741225.1 Candidatus Poseidoniaceae archaeon
CCATCTTGATGATTCTTTCAACAACCGTTCCGCTCGGCATTTCGTCCCTAGAATCAAGCGAAAATCAAGTCCTGTCAACCTCGGCTCGCTCTCTGGCATGCAGTGGAGATATTTGCCTCAATGAAGCGCTTCCAAACCCTAATGGATACGATGATGCAACTTGGCCAAACGGAGAATGGGTCGAACTACACAACTCTGGAGTTACTACTGTCGATGTTCGCGACTGGTACATTACCAACAAAGCTTCCAAAACACTCTACCTCAATTCAACGACCATTGTCGACTACGATGCTGCAGACCCAACAACTTGGGAATTAAGCCCTGATGAATACATGGTCGTGTCTCGAAACGGGCTTTCAAACTATTATTTTTATCTTGCAAATACCAACGACAACATCACTTTATTTACTGACAGCGGGACTCAAGTCGACCGTGCCACATGGTCTTCAAGTTCTTCTGGAAACAGTCTAGAAGAAGATACTGCTAATCCAACGTACGATTGGGTTCCTACCAATGCACCATCGCCTGGAGCAAACAATTCCAATGCCACAGTAGTTGGTCCTGAATTGTACCCTTCGGACCTCATCATCAATGAAGTGATGTCAAATCCTTGGCCATCCGAAGACAATGCGATTTGGCCGGGCGGAGAATGGATAGAGATTTTGAACTCTGGCTCAGCAGAAATCGATTTGAACGGTTGGTCAATCGAAGATGCTGCAGGAAACGCACTTCCATTCGACGCAACTCATCTCATCGGATTTTCAAGCGATACCACATTAAACAAGATTCAACCGGGCGAGACTCGAATTATCGCAGTAAATGGTTCTGGGAATTCCGGTGTACTCAACAACGGTGTCGAGACACTCAACCTAATCTGGCCGAATGGAACAAAGGCACAACAAATCAGTTGGACAGATACTGAAGCGGGCTTCTCACTTGTCGAATCCTCTACATCTCAGTACTGGAAATATGCTGCATACCCGACACTTAACCAAAGCAATCCACTTGACTTTTCGATCATCGCAACCGTGGCATCGCCAATTGAATTTGCTGAAATTCTATCAAACAGCAGTTCTGATGGAGATGCTTTTCCCGACGGTGAGTGGATTGAGCTCTTTAACTCAGGGTCCTCTTCGATAGATTTGTCTGGTTGGTCAATTATCGATGGAATGGGAAATGTCACATTCCTCGACCCTGGAAGTTTGGTCTTTAACCAAAGCCAAGGTTCGACAAATATTGACGCAGGTGAGCGCCGACTGGTTCAATTCGAAGGAGACACCGAACTGTGGGACTATTACAATCAGATTATGCTTCGAGATGCTAGTGGGGCTATCGTCGATTCTGCATGGTACACAACCAATTACGGTCAAAACATATCATGGATACCACCCGAGGTAGAATCTGACCCTTGGGTCCCCTCTGCTTGGATGACTCCTGGCCAACCGGACATGGGCGAAACACCATCGACTGGAGTCGTAATTTTCACTGAAATTTTCACAGACCCTGTTGGAAGTGACACGCAGCAATGGCCACTGGGAGAGTGGGTTGAAATTTACAATAATGGAACCT
>JASLVU010000266.1 GCA_030741225.1 Candidatus Poseidoniaceae archaeon
GCTTCGGATTTGGCAGGTCGTTTCCATGCTGATGGAACTGAATTTAGTGAAAAACTTCCGGACAGAACTCCCATTTCTATTCCTTCACATTGCCCAGCCTGTGATGCTGAATTGCAGGTTGAAGGGGCCTTTTTGCGGTGTATCGATATTATGTGTGATGCGCGCACCAGTCGAACAATTCTCTACTGGTGCAGGTCCTTAGAAATGGATGGTATTGGAGAGAAATTAGTCGAACAACTGATTGAGAATGGACACATCAATTCCATTCCAGACCTGTTCCGTCTTCAACAAAGTCAACTTGAGCAAATGGATCGCATGGGTGAGAAGTCAGCGGTGAATGTTCTCAATGAGTTATCAAAAGTACGAACGCTATCGTTAGGCAAATTTCTGCACGCATTGGGATTGCCGGGCATCGGCCCTGAATTGGCAACATCCGTCGCCCAGCATTGCGAGGATTTCCCGACTCTCCTTCAATGGGTGGATGATGCTTTTGCAACTGTGGAGGATGAAAACTTTGGACCTCTATCTGATGATGCTGGCAAACCTTTCTCGCAAAACAGAGCAATCCGGTCTTTATGTTCGGTCGATGGGATTGGTAGCAAAGTCGCCCTTCAAGTGCGCGATGGGCTGGCAAAGCGACGAGCAATTCTTCTTGATTTGAACGGTTTGCTCGACATAAAACCTGAGCCCAAAGCTGCTTCAGGCGGTTTTTTCGAGGGTATGACGTTTTGTTTGACTGGGACACTGCAAAGACCGAGGAAAGAAGTGCAACAATCGATTAAAGCCGCAGGGGGCAAAGTCGTGGGTAGTGTTTCTTCAAATCTAAGTGTGCTCATTGCTGGTGAGAAAGCTGGCTCGAAACTCTCGAAGGCCGAGTCGCTTGGTATCACAATCTGGACAGAAGAACAATTCGATGTTCAAATCAACCAATCCGATTCAAACCCCTTACCACCTGCAGACGATGTTGAGCAGCGAATTGATAAAAAAAGAAAGCAACCGTCTCTTTTCGACTTCAATGAAACATGAAGAAAGTAAATCAGTTTACCAACCCTTTGATAACCACAGCGTCAGTGGTTCCACTATGAATCGCAAACTGAGTGCCGCGTTTTTGTTCATTCTCCTTCTTCTTAGCGTCACACCTTTGACGCAGGGCAACTCTGCTGGGATTCATAACCAAAGTTCCAGTTGTTACTGTCATTCAAATACGGCAGGAACTGCAGCAACGGTTACTCTCACAGGCCATCCAGCACAGTACACTGCAGGTGCAACATCAACGCTTACCATCACCGTAAGTAACGGCCCAACTGGCACAGGAGGGGGTTTCAATCTCGAGGTGGACAAAGGGACTTTGTCGGCTGGAATAGGTTTCGCAGTCAATGTGAATTCTGCTCAGAACAGTGCGACACATTCGATTACTGGTAGCAGTCAGCGCTCTTGGAGTATTGATTGGATTGCGCCTGCTTCGGGCTCCGGTGTTACAACTCTCTCACTTGCAGGCCTAGCCTCCGATGGAAGTGGAAACAACAATGGCGACCGATGGGACACGGTTTCGTATCAAATACCCG
>JASLVU010000267.1 GCA_030741225.1 Candidatus Poseidoniaceae archaeon
AGAGAATTCTCAGAAACCATATACTCTTCTTGATCGGCGGAACAGTTCATCAATTTCCGGCCCAATGGAATATTGGCCATAGCCTCCAATGCATTCCACCACTGTTGGAAATGGGATATATTCCAGACCATCCAAGCACGCCCACTTCGGTCTCGAATGGAACCGTCACTCGCCAAACAGAATTCCGCCGTTAAACTGGAATACAACTCATCTAAGTCGATTCGGAATTCTTTGATTGCGGACATTTGAAGTCCTCATAGTGGATATCCAGTTTTGTTTTCATCATTGAAGCAGTATCGAATGGTTTGAAATTGTGATTTGAGTTGAGCAACATGATTTCGAACTGAATGTGGATCTTCTCCATGAAGAAGAACTCGTGCATAGAGTCGAGCTACTTCTTGCATTTCAAGCGGTCCCATACCAACTCTTGTCAACTCTTGAACGCCAAGTCGTAATCCTGATGGTGTCATGGCCTTGGTATCTCCTGGCAGCATGTTCATGTTGGTTATTATTCCAGCTTCTTCTAACAGATGTGCTGCTTTAGCACCAGCTCCAGAATCGGTATCACCGTGTCGAGTTAGTACCTGATGTGAGGCCGTGTATCCACGCGATTCTGCGAGAACATCGAAGCCCTCTGCTGCAAGAGCGGAGGCAAATGTTTGAGCATTTTTCACGATGTCCGTTGCATAGGCATTGCCGTATTCTTCAAACTCTGCCAGAGCAACAACTTTACCGGCAACATGGTGTAAGTGATACGATGAACAAACACCAGGGAATATTGCAGTATTGAGTTTACGTTGGAACATGGCATCTTCACTTGAAGACAACAAAAATCCTCCCTGAGGGCCCGGGAATGTTTTGTGAGATGAACCTGTCATCACATCTGCACCTTCTCTCAATGGGTCTTGAAAGCAGCCACCTGCAATGAGACCCAAAACATGAGCGCCATCGTACATGACAGTAGCCCCTACTTCGTGGGCCGCATCAGCAATTTCTTGTAACGGAGTTGGGAACAAAAATACCGATTGGCCAATTAAAGCCACCTTCGGTTCAATATCCCGGATTAAGGCGCATGCTCCATCGATGTCTGGTTCCATACGAGACTCGTCCCAAGGGTATGTTGAAAGATTCAGATCACGAAGACCAACGGCACCCATTCTTGCGTGTGAGATATGGCCGCCATCAGCAGTCGAAACAGCTGTAATTTTATCCCCAGGTTTTGCTAGTGCCTTTAATGCAGCAATATTAGAGACGGTTCCAGATGTAGACTGAATATTCGCAAAAGGAGCATTGAAGACCGCCCGTGCCAAGTCAATGCCCAGGCTTTCAATAGTATCAAAATCATCACAACCCTGATAGTACCGTTTCCCTGGCAAACCTTCGGCATAACGTCCGTGTAAATCACTTGCGACAATTTTCTGAACCATTGGGGAAATGATGTTCTCTGATGCAATCATGCCAAGTCCATTGCGATATAATTTACCACTTGCTGCAGTTGCTTCCATAACAATATTTGCTTTACTTATTGTTGTATTTGAGGGTCGCCATGAACCTGGTACATCA
>JASLVU010000268.1 GCA_030741225.1 Candidatus Poseidoniaceae archaeon
TTCATGCTGGCCTACCGATTTAAACGGCAACTACAATCTCGTTTTTACTCAGGAAACGCGTGTGATAAGTGATTTCCAACGTGGGTACTTTTCCAGTTCTCAAGGATTCACCGGCAACAACAACTGGACTACGATAGAAACGAATGTTGATGTTACAATCAACAACGAGCGTGGAATAATTAATTCGGTGGTCCCAGGATTTGAAGCGATATTGACACTTGTTGCAATGTGTGTTGCGCTTCTTAGATATCCAAGCGAGCAAAATTTGCAGACAAAATGATTCAAGCACCTTGAGCGAATTCAACTTGTCGTTCAATTGGCAAATGGTCAACGGTATCCTTGCAGTCGTGTGTCTCGACAACATTCCCGTTTTTAACAATCAATACTTCGAGTGGCAGAGTCGATAGTTTGGAAAGAGACTGAGCCATTGGCACAAATACGCTACGGAAGCGAACACTGAAACTCAATACTGAATCAAATGACGCCCTGAGCTTCCATTGCCTCAGCAATCTTGAGGAAACCTGCTACATTCGCCCCAAAGACATAATCTCCAGGCCGTCCGTACTTTTCTGCTGTTTCAGCCGCATTCTTGTGAATATTCACCATGATGTTGTCGAGTTTTTCGTCAACTTCTTCACGTGTCCAACCCATTCGAAGTGAGTTTTGAGACATTTCAAGACCGGAAGTTGCAACACCACCAGCGTTACTTGCCTTACCTGGAGCGAACATTATTCCGTTCTTTTGGAACACTTCAACAGCCTCAGGTGTACATGGCATGTTTGCTCCTTCTGCAACAGCAATTACATCGTTGTCAACAAGCATTTGTGCTTCTTCACCGTTCAATTCGTTTTGTGTTGCACAAGGAAGAGCGACATCGACATTCACGCCCCATAGAGCATTTGAAGAAGGTTCGGGAGCAGACGGTGTAAATGTCGCACTGCTGTATTCTGCAGCATATTCAGAGATTCGGCCTCTGCGATTGTTCTTTAGATCCATAATCCATGCGAGTTTAGCCCGGTCTATTCCTTCAGTATCGTGAATGAAACCACTGGAATCAGACATTGTTACCGGCTTACCGCCAAGGTCCAATACTTTCTCACAGGCAAATTGCGCAACATTTCCGGAACCGGAGATTGAAACAGTAGCACCCTCGAAGGACTTACCTTTCGCAGCAAGCATTTCACGAGCGAAGTAAACCAAACCGTAGCCTGTTGCTTCAGGACGAATCAAGGAGCCACCGTAGGAGAGCCCCTTTCCAGTGAGAACACCTGCTTGGAATTCGTTTCGTAGTTTTTTGTACATTCCAAACATGTAACCAATTTCACGACCGCCAACACCGATGTCACCACCAGCGTGCAAGGTGTTCCCTCCCATGGCATGAGCCACCCTGTTTTGGAAGGCTACGCAGAGGAACTCGTCCTCGTGCTCCCAGCCCAGCGCCTCCGCGAACATGAGGGTCACCCACTTGATAACTTGGCTCTTGCCGGTTCCTGGTGAACCATGGCAGAAGCCGAGGAGCGGTTGCTCTGCCTGCGTGCGCTGCGGGTG
>JASLVU010000269.1 GCA_030741225.1 Candidatus Poseidoniaceae archaeon
TGAAATCTCGAGACGACTGGAAGAAATTACGAGATGCTCGAATCACGGCCGAATGTGTTGACACTCCGGTTCAAATGAACTCTCCAGAGGGTCTTGAGTCCAGTTTTTTGCCTTCAATCGCAGAATTTGGAATCGAATCACGAGAACTCCTTCAACGTCCGAAACCAGGTGAAAAAGCTGCGATGGCAGAATTGTTTTCCTTCTTGGATGAACGAGGTAGGACATACAGAAAAGACATGTCCAGTCCGATTACTGGGTGGAATGCTTGCTCTCGTCTTTCCCCATATTTGAGTCTTGGATGTATTTCAATACGCCAAATCTTCTTTCATACTCGTCGTAAACAGAGAAAGATCAAGGTTAATCCACGTTCAAAAGAGAACAAGGGATGGAGTTCAAGCCTAACCTCGTTTCAAAGTCGACTGGCTTGGCATTGTCATTTCATACAGCGGCTTGAGGCAGAAGCAACGATGGATGTTCAGGCATTGAATCCAGAACTGGACTCGCACTTGGAACGAAATTTCTGTGAGGAAAGGTTTCTTGCATGGAGTCAAGGTAAGACGGGTTGGCCGTTTTTTGATGCCTGTATGCGTTCCCTTCTTGCTACTGGATGGATAAATTTCAGAATGCGCGCAATGCTTCAATCCGTGGCATCCTACACTCTTTGGTTACCTTGGCAAGACACCGGTCTTCATCTGGCTCGATGCTTTCTGGATTACGAACCTGGCATTCACTGGTCACAAGTACACATGCAGTCGGGAGTGACGGGTATCAATTCTATTCGCGCGTATTCCGTTAGCAAGCAATCAACCGACCAAGACCCTGATGGCGTCTTCATTCGGACATGGGTCCCAGAACTCAAAGATGTCCCAACCGACTGTATTCACGAACCTTGGGAGATGACATTGGAGCAGCAAGAACAATTCAATTGTGTTCTTGGTCAAGACTATCCCAACCCAATTGTTGATGAAAAATCAGCCCGCAAAGAGGGTGTAAGCAGGTCGTATTCTGCCAAAGGCCAACCCGAAGTTCGCCAAAGGTCATTGGTTGTTTACGACATTCACGGTAGTCGTAAACGCCGTTGATCTCACGCAGTGGTTTTGTTGTCACGAACAAACGCCAAATAGATAGCAACGCCTACAGGCATCAACATAACGCCAAAGAATACGATTGCAGCAGTTACTCCGCGTGAGATTTTCTCTTGACCGCATCGAATCCACATCCACCGAGTAACGAAAATATCACCTGCGACCATGTGAGCCCACGCAGCAGCAGCACCGGGTTTGGTTCCCATGATTGCCGCAAGTCCTTCCAAGATACCGGCGGGGTTTGCCGAATCTTTAGCAAGGTCAATCAGGCCCTGTGGGTCAGCAACTGTTACTGCCCACCAAATGAGGATTGGGCCGAGGAAAAACCACGGCCCCTCCATCGCTTTTTTTGTCAGTTCGTGTTCGGGAAAAACCAGCATGCCAAACCAAAACGGTCCGACCCACATTGTTGACAAAAAGAACGAGATGTC
>JASLVU010000026.1 GCA_030741225.1 Candidatus Poseidoniaceae archaeon
GATGTAAAGCGATATTGCGATGGTGAGAATAAACATGAACATCATTCCCATCATTGATGGGAATTGTTCTTTCATCATCCAAAGAAGGCTGTCTTCTTTCATCAATTGACTTTGAGCATCAGTGAATTCTTTCGAATCTTTACGATTCTCACCCGATGAGGTCTTCTGTTCGCTCATACACCGTGCGAGTTCGGACACTCATATGAGCGTCGCGCATGCACCGCCCCCTACGGGGGCGAATAGATTGAACACCAATTGAAATCGACAAAAGCCCTAATCATGGCAATACATCGGAAGGTCGTGGTCGACGTACGCAAGTGGCTTCAATCGACTAAAAAACGAGGCATGGCACTCGGTTTGAAGGGTACAAAAACTGTCCTTGAGCGTTTGAATCTTTCGTTACCTGCAAACATCATTCATGTTGCTGGAAGTAACGGCAAAGGCACCGTTTGTGCGTTGATGTCTACGGCTCTTGGCCTTGCCGATGTCGAGCATGTCTTGTTCACCTCCCCACATGTTGTTCGTATTGAAGAACGAATTCGCAGAAATTGCACCCCGATCTCTTCGAAGGAATTTGACCAAGCTTTGGAAGTGGTGTATGCTGCATCACAGGGAGAAGGCATTGATTCATGTGTTGATTTGACTTTCTTTGAAGTGACTTATCTTGTTGCCATGGTCTGTTCTCAAGGGAGCGAGGTACTGATTTTGGAAACCGGGCTCGGAGGGCGACTCGACGCAACTCGCTCGGGGCCAGCAACCGTTTCATTAGTGACATCAGTCAGTTGTGAACATACGGATATTTTGGGTGACGATTTACCATCAATTGCTCGTGAAAAGGCTGCTATATGCAGGCCAAATCGAACATTGTTTGTTCGAGAACCTCAACGACAAGATGTTCTGGAAGCAGTCCTAGAGGAAGCACATTCAGCCGGAAATGCAGAACTTGGCGAGATTCCTGCCCCTGCCCATCCAATCGTGATTCCGATTCGAGAGAATGCTTCGGTTCGAGAAGAAGCTGCCACATTGGCCAAGGCGGTTTTGCAAAGCCTTGATTTTCCAACAGGGATTCTTGAAAAGGCCGACTTATGTATGCGCTGGCCAGCTCGGATGCAACTCCTTTCCATTGAGCAAACATCATCTCACCCTTATCTTCTGGATGCAGCACACAATCCTTCTGGTATTACTCGTATTTTGCCTGAATTGGAGAATTGTATAGTGAAAAGTGCACCGTATGTCAACAAGAAGCCAGTCTGGAGCCTTCTGCTTGCGACCTCACCACAGCATGACCTAGCACAATTTCTTTCACCTCTCCTTCGTCTTTGTGAACGGTTGCCTCCACAGCAGATTGTCCTCACTGAACCACAAGGAGGCCGATATCAAGGTGTCCCAGTTTCGCAACTGTCCTCATTTTTTGAATCGAAAAGAAACCTTCATTCTTATTCAGAACCTTCAGATGCCCTTCATGCGCTCTCAAAAATCGACCGTGAAGAGGTTGGCCTTGTGGTCAGTTTGGGATCGTTGTATTTACAGGGAAATATCTTGCAATCATTTGGTTTGACCAGTGATGAGTTCCTGGCATTGTATGCGAAGCAATGATAGAGAGAAGCCCCGCGTAGGGTTCTGAGGACAATGAGTGAGAAATGGGATATCCGTTTTTTGGATTTAGCAGAGCACATATCCGGATGGAGCAAAGACCCATCAACGAAAGTTGGTTGTGTTATTGTCGGAGAGGACCGTGAAATTCGCTCCACCGGCTTCAACGGATTCCCGAGAGGAATTGACGACGATGAAGAGCGATTGCACAATCGGGATTTGAAATATCCTTTAATCTGCCATGCAGAAGAAAACGCAATCATGCATGCCGCAAGAATAGGAGTTTCTCTCAAGGGTAGTGTCGCTTACGTGACTTGGCCTCCATGCTCAAGATGCGCAAGATCATTGATACAAGCCGGAATCAATGAAGTGATTTACAGAGATGGAATTGAGATTCCTGAAAGATGGGTGGACGATTTCAATACCTCAACTGCTATGTTCAAAGAAGCTGGTGTTGCGGTCCGTAAGATTTAGTGTTAACCAAGTCTAACCTATGCGCAATATCGGAGCGTTAAAATGGAAAGTTTGCTGGATGGTTTCCATGCGAGGACATGTTTTACTGATGTCCTTGATTATTCTACTATCCCCTGGTTGCACTTACGAGCCAGGTAACCCACCTTTGAACGAACCGGAAGATGTATTTGAGGGAGAGCCGATTTTAGGATGTACTGATTCTGAAGCTAAGAATTACAATTCTGAAGCCAACGAGGATGACGGCTCTTGCGAATATGATGAGCCTGAACCTGAACCTGTATTGGGATGCACTGATTCCGAGGCAATGAACTATGACTCCAATGCTACAGAAGATGATGGTTCATGCAAATACATGGAAACAATACCCTGTAATGGGATGGTGATTTTGTGCCACAGAAGTTACGATAATGTAACATTCCCAGAAACTCATAATTCGTATTCTACCCATGAAGATAATATCTGGTATCCAGCCAGTAATCATCGTACTGGATTCCAAGCACAATGGAATGCTGGAATGAGAGCATTCATGCTCGATACACATTACCTGACGACCGTAGATCAGAGTGTTTCCAATGTCAGATTTTGTCATGGAGACTCAGACAGAGGCTTCAGCCCTTGCACCTACGGGGCAGTAGATCCATGGGCTTGGTTGAATAAATTGGAATCTGAAATGAACAGCGAGGATAGGGATATTGTAACTTTACTCATTGAAAACTACGTTGAACCTGATCATTTGAAAGAAATTTTCGATGATGTTGGACTATCAGAAATGATGTACATACATGAAATGGACTCTGAATGGCCCACGTTGATAGAAATGATTGACATGGGCAAAAGGCTTGTCGTGTTCTGGGAACAATCTTCGGACTCCCAACACCCCTATTTCCATGACTTCTTAACGCACAGTTGGACAACAAATTATGCGGACGACGACACTTCATCAATGGATTGTGAGAAGCTAAGAGGTGATGTAAATCAACCAGTATTCCATATGAATAATTGGTTAAAGAATCAAGCTGGCCTTTCAGACCCAAATCGTGCAGGTGAAGCAAATGATGTTGACTTTATGGTTGAAAGAGCGATTGAGTGCATTGAATTACACGGGAAAAGGCCAACTTTCATCGCAGTAGATTGGTGGGAAGATGGGGATGTTGTAGCTGCAGCAAAGGCAGTGAATGAACTGGAATTTGTTCAATAATCAGTTCCAAAAGCGTCTCGTTCGAGCATACTCAATCTCAGCATTATGGATTGTTTCAAGCAAACCTTCAAGATTCCCTCGCTGAACTTTACGTAGTATACGTTGTGCTGTGGCTTCGCCAATACCCCTTCCCATGAGACATAGAATCGCTTCGTACCCTCGGGATTGAACGATTGAAGCGTTTTTCATCATTCGAGCCTGGTCCTTTTCGTCATCTGATTTGACCCAGTCAAGAAGCATGGATTGCATGCGTTCAGGGGCGCATGCTAACATTGAACCTTTGCATTTGAGGCAGGAAGTCTTCGAGTTTAATTCTTGATAACGAGCGACTCGGAATCTTCTCACACTCATACATTTTAAACAGCACAAGACCGCTCTTTCATTGGTAAGTCTGCCACGCAATTGACTTCGGACCTGAGCATTATCCCAATTGGGAAGCAACATGTCTCTGCTGGAGTGGTTGGATAACCCTATAGGCCCCGAAGCAGTTATTTTTAATTGAATATTTCCATTTTGGATGGAGCGAAGTACATCTCTAACACCGATGACATCCATGCGCTCATGAAACAGTTTTGAGAGAACTTCCTCCATTACAACCGTACCACGGTATTTTCGAAGAAGTGCCTGAAGGTTGATTTTTCGCGGGTCAACCCCGTGACGCAAAATACCGAAAGTTTTCGCAACTTGGGCAAATCGCCAGCGAACTTGGCGAGAGTTAGGCAATGTCACGCTGAGTACACCCTCAATCGCATCGGGAGGGGTTGTCATCAACCAATCGAGTATTTGCTCAGGCTCAACAGCTCCAGTTTGTAGCGCAATGCGCGTGGGCTCTACTAACAGCCTTCCCCATTTCCCGGTTTTTGTTGATGCCATTGCCATAAGGTAATGTCCCAGTCCCTCATTTATTCGAGAACCATGACATGAGTTGATTACGATTGCATCTTCTCGTCGTTCAAGAGTCATTAGACGGTCGGTTGGAACATGACCAGTAGCCTCAACATGTGTCGCTATGTGTTCTGCCATTACCCCCAACGCTTCTTCGTCAATTGGATGTTCAGATAGAATCGAGTTTCGATCTGCAAAAATACCTTCTGTATCGATAACGTCAACAGATGTCGGAACATTATCTTCGTCTTCAAACAGACCGAGATCTTCTGCTATCAGTTGGCGTAATCTGCCAATATCTCTGCCGACTGCTTTTGGGACTGGCGGTAATTCACCAACCCATCGAGGGGCTTCGGCCTTGTCAGAAACTGGTGCTACGAGAAGTTCAGATTGTTCAGGGTCTGCGTCAATAATCAACCATGTTCGACCCGCCATGACAAATTGCCTTCTGCTTCCATCGTCATCTTCACCGCTGTCGTTTAACGACAGTACAAATGCTTCATCCACATTACCAAGGCTGCGTCGAGTCACGGCATCACGAACACGATACGATTGCTTGTCGGGAATCATCGAAAGGTGTTTGCTAACCCATTGACGAGTCCTTCCCGCAGTTGAAAACCATCCTCTTTTGAATCGCCGTGGAACATCAACTGAAAGTAGTTTTATTGCGTCTGGAATTTCGTCGTCTGGAATTGAAAATAGAGGTCTGTCTTCGGGCAATGTGATACCTCTTTTGTTTGCTTCTTCTCTTGCAGCAGAATAGACTGCTTTCGGCCATCGATACCACGGTAAATCGTCAGGATTCGGGGTCGAGCGTAGAATCCATCCATCGGCAAGAACACCCAATATCGATTCGGTATCTTTGCGCTTCCATCCTTCAAACTGAGCGACCCTTGCGAGTATTTCAGTTGCCTCATCAATCGGAACAGCATTGAACGAGTGCGCCATCAATACGAGTTGATTTGCCGCAACTGAGAGTGGACGCTGTCTCCATTCAATGGATTCAATTTGCCCAAGCATCGCCCGTCTTCCAACGACAGCGCTTTCAGCAATATCATCAAAATCCCACGAAAGTAAATGTCCTCTACCCACTCCACCAAGACGGTGGTCGGCACGACCAACTCTTTGCAACATTCTATCGACAGAACGCGGGCTTTTGATCTGGAGTATTCGACGTATTTTCCCAACATCGATTCCGAGTTCTAGGCTTGAGGTACACACGAGTCCTGCTAAATCTCCGCTTCTCAGTCGATCCTCCATTTCTTTTCGCGTTTCGGTTGCTAGTGAACCATGATGGACTCCGATGTTGACATCAGGGGCCATTGTTTGAAGCCTGTTTGCAATGGTCTCAGCGTCGCTCCTGCTGTTGACAAAGACGAGACATGGAGGCTCAGTTCTCAACACTTCAATGAGGCGTCGAAAACTCGCATGTGCTCGAGGTTGAATGCTTAAATCAACTGCACCAACTTCATCTTCCGAAAGAACGGGTGCGCACTCAACCGTCAAGTCGGTTGTTCTGTCTCCAGTAGTTATCAGTGCCTTTCCTTTTTTGGGAGATAACCACTGTGCGACTTGGTCTGGGTTTCCAACTGTTGCCGATAGTCCAATTCGCTGCACAGAATGTCCTGAAAGCGCCTCCAGTCGTTCTAGACCAATCGAAAGTTGCCATCCTCTTTCACTTGCTGCAAGGTCGTGAACTTCGTCAACAATCACGGCTTGAACACTTTTCAACAATTCTCGAAGATTTTTTCCCGTAAACATCAATTGGAAAGTTTCGGGAGTTGTGACCAGAATATCCGGAGGATTTCTCACTTGTCGAGAACGCTCACTTTGCTTTGTATCGCCGTGTCGCAGACCAATTCGTAGGCCAACAGCTTCAGCAATTTCAGTCAAACGACGGTCAACATCCCGATTTAATGCTCGTAAAGGCGTAATGTAGAGTATTGAAAGTGGCTTCCAGTTCTCAACCAAACATCGATGAAGCATTGGAAGAACTGCAGACAGCGTTTTTCCAGACCCTGTAGGTGCTACAATAATTCTGTCTTCTCCTTTGCATAATTCTGCAAGGGTGGCTGTTTGTACCGGTGTAGGTATCCAGCCCTTTGAATTGAGTGCAGAAGACAAACTCGGTTCCAGGTCGGAAAAAACATTTGACATACTCTCCCCACCCCTACGGAGTATTCGTCAAGTCGACCTCTTTTGAGGATTTGGAAATATTCAGTGATTAGAATACGAGGAAATTTACACTTCCTCTTCGTCGAATTCGTCATCATCTTCGTATTCATCATCTTCCCAGTCTTCATCTTCCTCGTCAGTGAAAGCTCCTTCGCCATGATCGATTGTTGTTCGAGCAGCAACTGTTGCAACAGCAACAAGAACCAAAATAGATGTAAATCCAAAGATCCATGCAAGCGGTGATTCACGTGGAGAGTCAAGTATGCCGAAGTGTTTACTGTAGGCAATTTCGATTGAATGCTCAGCACTGTTGTCAAAATCATTCACTTCAACAACCAAGCCTCGAGGGTCGGATTCGTCGTAATCTACCACTACTCGAATTCTATCGACATCTTCGGCATTCCAAACAGTGCTCACTTCAACGATTTCGCCACCGTCAATCCCTGCCACGCCAACGGTGTCGAATGGTTTTTCATCGTCACCCGAAAAGAATGCAACCTTGAACAGGGCAGGAGTCGAACCACCAACATTGGTTACTTTGGCATCGATGGTAATACTTGCTCCTGGAGCAATATGGTCATCAGACAACGAAATTGAACTTACTCTTAGTTCTGCACCGACGGCTCCGAGTCGAATCCACTGTCGTTCGAAATCCGTGTCATCAACAGCTAATTCTGGAATTGGGCTTGCTTCAGAATTTGAAACAACCGGGAATTGATTGCCTGCAGTATCGTATCCGGATACATAAAATCCAACGAAATCACCTGATTCCGGAATGATTCTGCCGTTATCGGTCAAATCAACTGAACCCGTCCAAATTACATTTTGGCCGTCTTGTTGCATGCCCAACAAAGTTGAACCAGCACCAAGAGTCACCGTACGTGTAGCATCTCGCATCACCCAGTGTACCATTTGGCTTGAACCGGTCAAGTCTGCATCCTCAGTTCCGTGGAATTCTACTGGAACATTGGTTAGGTCGTTGTTCGCAGAAATATCGATAACGTTCAGCGGAGTAATTCTTCGAACTACACGTGGTGCAGCATCATCTACAATCACCCGCAGAGTTGTTGAAACCAAGGTCCCGGTCATATCTTCGCCTTTACCAGGAATATTCGTAATTGAAATGAGGCAAGTTCTGGTCGGTGACGACTGGAGTGTTGAGGCTGAAGAGAGAGGCACTTCGACAGAGAATTCACCTGATGAGCTTATCGAACCATCGCTCCACATTTTTTCTCCGTCAAAGACTTCGACAAGAATACCTACATCGCGAGGAGCGGCAACTGAACTACCTTCGTAGACCACTCTGCCGGTAAACGCGAGCCGGTCGTCTTTGCGAACGCGACTTCCATCAGCAACCACGCCAGTTCGAGGTTCAGAAATATCTTCCACTACATATTCACTAGGAGAAAGCATGAGGTCGTTTTCTACTCTAAAGGTATGTTCAAGCAACAGAATTTGTGATTCCTCAGTTGAGCCACGCTCTTTGTATCGCAATGCCACATCACCCATTTCCTCATCTGGCCAGTCCCATCCTATGACGAACTCAAAGGTAAGTTGAATCCATGGCAGGCCAGATTCATTGATGGTTTCGATCATTTCGCTGCTTGATAAGAGGGTGATATAATCGCTCTCGGACCAGAAGGTATCGTTCATTCCAGAGTATGATATCTGTTGCGCGTCTCGAATTGGATTTGGCCCTTCAAAGTCAAACACCAAAGAGATGTACTCAAAGTCGATAGCAGTGTTCGCATCGATGAATCCGAGGGAGATTGTCTGCTTCATTCCAGCATAGACAGGGGCATCATCAACATGTCCTTCCCAATCCAAGCCAGTGAAAATCGCAGTTGAATCTTTGCGGGTACGGAAGGTTGCATCATCGTATGAAAATCCTGGGCCAGACATGAACGATAGCACTTCGTCATCGCTGTTCATTGCGGTGTAGTGGAGTTGGTTTCCTGCTTGGTCGCCACCGGTCCAGTAATAGGATACTCGACCCATGTTTGGATTTCTCGAATGGTCGATGGTTGTGATGAACCACTTGTTTTTCGCCACAGTGGAGTTGTGAACGGTCTTGCTGACGTATTCTTGTGGATCTGGCTCACCGTTTCTGTTCAAGTCATGATCGGATTCAACCCAGTACATCAGTTCTAGAGACATTGGATGGCCAATATCGTCGTTGACAAGAACCTTGACTTCTTGGAGCGGGCTTGCTGCTTCATAAGCGTCTTCCAATGGCAAGAATGCTTCCCTGTGAGGGGCTGTTGCATCGATTTTGTAGGTCCGACGCCAATCAGCGTTAGGAGGCAATGCGAATGCTGGGTTTTTCTCGTTGTACGTCTGTACCTCATAGGTCATACCTTCTTCCACATCGATTTCAGGAAGGTCGATTGAAATGAAGAATGTACCGTTGTTGTTCGTTGTATCGCGTGCAGTGCTCTCAACCCAACCGTTACGGGAGATTCGAACATCAAAGGCGTTGTCACGAGGTGCATCTTCAGTATCTAAAAACCACATAGCACCTTGGAAGTAAAGTGTTTCACCAGCAGCAACCCATGAATTATCAGGCACATCGTCCATAACCAAAGCGCCATCATTGTCCCGAACTTTTAGCCAACCAAGTCCAAATGAGCGATTCACTTCAAGCCCACTAGAACTTGTTAAATCAAGAGGAGTGTATCCAGCAGAGCCTGAATTATCAAGACAACCTGTTCGGAAACGGACGTTGCTTTGGTCAGGGAATTCAGAGGTAACATAGAATATCCAGTGAATTTCAAGAATTCCATTTGATTGCGTTGACCATGAACTCGCGTCGAGTTCGATGTAGTCTTCCGGGTCATTCGGTGTTGGGAAGATGTCTCCGTTTTGCCAATACATTGTTGGATTCTTTGCAATTGAATTGGTCATGAGTGTTAATGTTGCTTCAGTCATTGTACTTGCATCTTCGCCGATAACGTGACGCGTAACAACTTCATACGGCTCAAGCCGCTCATGAAGAATTTCACCTTCTGGAATGTTAATTTCCAAATTGACAGTGTTCATTGTGTAAGTGACTGCGAAAGATTCCAAAACCAGAATTCCGGATGAGGAGGCAACCAGGCCAACCGAAATATTACTAAAACCAGAACCGGTGTCTGGAATTGCATCATTGAACCTTTTCAGTAGATTGTTTGTTCCTGATGTAGAATCCAGTACGGTTAACGGCCCGAGCAATGCACCGGCTGATGCGGCACGAGACCATCCGAGTTTTCCGTCGATTTCGATTCCAGGTTCACTTGGAGCGTTGGAATGTCGAGCAATTGAGAGATTGGAAATGGAAGGAGTGGAGGCACCGTTTGAGGGGCCGCTCAGTTCAATTCGCATGCACATGTAGTAACCGGTGCCAGTGATTGATTTCGACTGATTGGATTGTGTGAACGTAACTACTCCAGCCGATGTACTGCACTGGCTGTTTGAAGTATAGCCAAACTTAACACTGATTGAAGTTCCTACAGGTCTGTCTTCGTCCCATGTGGCAGTGGCAGCAACGACATTCTTGGTACCCGAACCAACATACTGGTATGCATACATGTAGGATGAAGACACATAAGATGCGACATACTCAAATCCGACACCGTCGAAAATAGGAGCCTTGGTTACGGTTCCGTTCAATGTCGCTCGCCATTGGAAACTGGTGCTTGCTTGTGCGAAAACAACGGTTTGGCCAACCGTGACATGCCGCCATGTATTGCCGCCATCGTTCGATAAATCTACGCTGATACTTGTTCCCGTAGGAGTGTAGCCAAGAATGCTGCTCACAGTGATTCTGTCGATGGCTTTGGTTGAGGTGAATGAGCTACCTAGCACACTGGCAGTGGTTGTAGAATGAGTTCTGCTATCAAACAATGAACCGTCTCCAAAGTTGTTCACTTTGTGTCGGGTCGATGTACTGCAGTATGCTGTGCTGTAGTAGTGGCATGAGAAACTGAACTGACCGGTATCGGTATTGACAAGCCCGTAGTGTCCTCCTTCTGGCACGGGCACTTCTCCCATGTGTTCAATGAAATTTCCGTTCATGGTGAAGAAGTGGTGATACGAATCGTAGTTGTAACCAACTCCGCTGACGTATTGCTGGTCGTATTCGTTGTATACAATGGTAGGCATGTTGACAACCATTCCCGCTCCATAACGAGAGACAGTTGAACCTGTAGCCAACGTCCAAGTTCCCTGAATGCTCGAAGGATTGGATTTACTTACTTCGTTAAGGTAAGTGGCTGTAGCAGAATAGGAGTAGGTTGCAACATACAGTTTACCGGTGGCATCATCGATGTCAACTCCGGTAACGTATTGGTTGCTGTAGGTGTACGAAGCATCACATCGCCACGACTTCGAGGTTCCAGAAGTAATCACCGACCACTTTGTCATACGATAACTGGTGTAGTGAGCGGTGTAGACAGTTGTACCGTCAACGGTGGCGTCAACCATGTTGTAGTAAGATGATGTACTGCAGCCATTTGTGAGAAGAGATGCCGTGCCGATGTAAGCACCCGTGGACGCATTGATTCGAAGAATTGTCGGAGTGTTGTAAAGGCTCGAAGATGAATACTTCATGATGTGGTATTCATCTCCAACTTTTGCGACCACGCCAATGTAGCCCCATGCAGCACTTGTGCTCACGGAGAATTGGCTGAATTTCTTGGTAAGGCCCGAGTATCCCTGATCGGAAAAAGAGACGAATTGACCTGTCGTGTTGTGATGAGCATTGACCTTACTTTGAATGTGTGCGGGCCGTCCAAAGTCAATGGATTGAAGCGTTGGATTACCTTTCAGTGTCATAGTTTTGGAAGAAACATCGACATTGTTACGTTGTCCAGAGGTGAATGGAGATGGTGGTGAACCTGACCACGAACCGTCTCCTGCTCCGCCGAAATGGGCATTTGTAGTGAAGTTTGAGTATGAGGTCGAACTTGCTTCTCCCCGTAGATTGAATTCCACATCGGTCACTTCAGCACCGTACGGTATGGTTAGATATCCGGCAGTTCCATTGCCAGTTCCCGAGAAGGTATGGCTGTAGGAAGTTGAGCCGTCAGAAAATTGCGTTTCAACAGTTGCACCGGCGGCCATAGGCGCCATGAGTGAAATCAAAAACAGAAGTGTCAAAAAAAGGGCCTTGCGCATTAATCTCACCTGTTGCCTCCGTGGGCCTTTGGCCCACAGTATGCAAAGCATTTGAACTTCGCCCCATCATGTCAGTCGAGGCGATAGAAAAAAAAGGGGCCTTAACGTGTGTTAATTGAGGCGAGGAAATGGGTATACTGTCGAATTGGTGGGAAAAACAACACGGGCGCCAATTGGGTATTGCTGCAACTGCCGCTGGAGCACTCGGGATTTTGCTCCTTGTGTCCTTGTATCAACTTTTGTTCTTGCAAAATCACGTTGATTGGGGAGATTTCACTGGGCATGCCATTGGTTTAGGTGTGTTCTCAACCGTGGCTTTATTGATCGTCATGCCAGAATTTCTTACTTTGAGGGGACACGTCAATACTTTGGATGAACTACGGAGCATTGAATCAACCTCTGAATTACGCCGAAGAAAAGCGGAAGGAAACGAGGCTGCTGAGGCTCTTGGTGCTGGACATGAAGCTTCATGGACTGCATTCCTTGAAAGCAAAGGACTTCGACGGTGAACTTGAGGGGGCAACACGTGAGCGAGCGCGACCCATTGAAAACACTGCTCAGCGAAATACTTCTCGCTGTTTCGATGATTGGTTTGCTGATTTTTGGATTGTATGCACACACAGGCTCAATGCCGCCACTTGTCGTTGTAGAGTCATCTTCAATGGTTCATGATATTGAAGGAGAGATTGGAAGTATCGATGCTGGAGACCTCGTTCTTGTCCATAATCGAGATTTTGATTCAATCGTTACTTTTGCAGAAGCAACCGACCCTGAGAATACGAATTACGGTTACGAACAACATGGACTTGAAGGAGACGTCATCATCTACAAGAAAAATGGAGAAGGCGGAACGCCAATCATCCATCGCGCAATAATGGAAGTGATTCCAAATCAAATCTATTCACCGAACAGGGACATGCCTTCCAACGCCTCAAATTCTCAGCATTGTCCCAACGGCGGAACATACGACTCGGAATCACTCGATGAAAACAGCACTGCTGGAGTGTGCGTACTCACTTGGGATGTTCCAGGCACGACGGTCAAAGATGTTGAGACTGTCACCGTTTCATTTGATGGGGTTCAAGCAGGATATTATGACTGTCAGCGCCCGGTTCACGCTAATGTCGAGGGTCATCTGGTTGTTTGGCAATGGCAACCTCGACATGCAGGTCTTCTCACTCTTGGAGACTACAACAATTGTTCTGTCGACCAAGGTTCCCAGGCAGTGAATGGTTCTTCAGGCGTGCACAGTTCAATGGGTACAGTGGGGCCGATTCGTAGTTCCTGGCTCATCGGTGTCGGTGGAGGAGAAATACCTTGGCTGGGCACCGTGAAACTCATGGTGAGTGGTCAAGGAACTCCAGGTACATCACATGTTCCCAGTTCTTCGTTCTTCATGTTGTTTTCACTTATTGCTGCAGTGTTAATTTTCCCAATGATTCTAGACCCAGCTGTAAAGAAATTTATGCGTCAATCATCCGAGTACGACATGGCCATGGTCGAGCAGAAGAAGTACATGTCTGAAGAAGAGTAATCAGATTTCAATTGCTTCATCAAGACTCAACTCTCCAGTCGCTACAGCGTATGCAGCCTCACTGGAGATTGTTTTTCTTCCATTTGTCTTCTTTCTGCTCTGTCTTTGTATTTCTCTTAAATCACCTTCAGTTGGTTGAATTGTTCGGAATTCGACTACACGTGGACCTGATAACAAAGCAATTCGGATAGCAGAGATGACATGGTTGTGCCTCAGCAGGCCTCGAGAGGTTTTTGATTCATTTACCTGCTCGATATAAAGTGAATGTGTCAAACAATCATTGATGATTTGATCACGTATGAGTGGCGCACCATGTCCGATACGTACGACCATTTTTTCAAAATCAAGAGATGATGCAATACCTTCAATATGAGCTGAGACACTTTCAACTTTCTCAAGTTGAGCAACACCAAGCACGACGCCATCAGCAAGCCACGCAATGCCTGGGCGAGGGCCAGGGTCGATTCCGAAGCAAAGCATGTGCACTTGTGTGATGCCTCTTTGCAGGCGAATTGCTTTTTCCACTGCCTTTTCAGCGGTCGATATCGATGCAGCAATGGGCTGTCCTTCACTTCGAAAGTTCGCAACTTCAATTTCACTTCCAAACCAAATCATGTCGCGCTCTGGT
>JASLVU010000270.1 GCA_030741225.1 Candidatus Poseidoniaceae archaeon
CATTGGTCAACATTCCGGAGTCAATCGCTTTCTGAGTGAAACTCACAGCAGCCATTCCAGACATGTTGTCAAGCAACAATGCAGATACGGTCGGGGCTCCAATCTGATTTGCAGAACCCGTATGGGTCGATGCGGGAGCGTTCAAAAACGGATTTGCAGCGAGTGCTTGGGCTTCGTACAACTCAACCAATGGTGCTTCATCGTCTTCCATCATCCGGGATGTCCCGCCGACTTCAACAACTTCTCCAGAAGCGGTAATAATCCGGTCACCCGATGAAGTTTCATCGTCGCCTTCAACGCCCTCGTCCTCAGATGAAGATTCAACCTCACCAGTCGCTTGGGGCAAAGCACCGTCTTCTAAGCGTCCCTCAACCATCCGCAAGACATCCTCAACCATATCGAGACGACTGCTAATGAGTCGCTCGAGGCCAGATGTATCAACAGTGGCAGGTGGCATATTCACTGGTGCACTTTGCGGTGCGAGTGTTGCTGCCACGTTAGGCACACTTTGCTGACTGTTAATCCGAGCTCTTGTTGGTCCGGGGGAAATGGTCCATGCATCCTCCTCGCTCAGCATTCCCTGTTCTGGGAACGGAACCTGTTCAATGGCCACATTGGCTAATATCTTCAGGCGTTCTTCGCTAAGGTGTTGGTCTGGATTTCCACCGGAGTTTCCACTAAATGGCCATGCCATTCTTATTCCTCCATATTGGTTCGAGTAAACTCGAACCAAACATCAGATCAGTGGGGTACCTTGGTTCACAGTAGCAGGGATGTTCATTGTCTCAAATGTCGTTCCACCACCGCCAACGTGCAAGTAAAGTTGCACATCGAGGTTGGCGTTACCAGCAGCATTTGGAGCGCATGCGCCGCCAGGGACGGTAATCATCACTGGCATGTTTGGCTGAATGGTAGCGATATTGGCATTGGCTTGGTCCATTTCGTCAACAACAACTGCTGCTGCACCTGCACCACCGCCTTCAATTGGGGCGGCATTTGCTGGGCAGATAAGTTGGAAGAAAATTGTAGTGGCGGCAATAGCGTCACTACCTGGAGACAAACGAGCATAAACTTCGTAATCTGTCGCCGCAGTTGTTCCAGAGTAGATTTGACTGATCATGAGTTTTCCATTCATTGCATCAGCGGTATCTTCACCGGTTGACTGAGCATTTTGTTGTAGCTTTTCTGCAGTTTGAATAATGACCGCAGCAGCTACAGCAGCAACAAGGATAAGTGCGATGAATACAATCATTGCACCGATACCAATTGCAGCTAGGTTATCGTTTTTCATGTTCTTTTCTTGTGTGTTCTTCATATTAAATCACCTCAAACTACTACGTCACCAACGGATGGTGAACTACCGTATTGTAATTCCTCGTATGTAGATCCTCCACCGTCAACGGAGAGAATCAATACGTGGTCTGAATTTGCTGCTGGTGCACATTCATCGATATCCATAATGAAAACGTATGTTGTTCCAGGATTCAATGTGATTGCACCGACTGGAAC